>NZ_DASVNZ010000097.1:0-16784 GCF_036486225.1 Roseateles sp.
AGCGCTCGGCTTCAGCGGCGAGGGCAGACTGGCGGGCACCGGCGCGTCCAGCAGTGCGGGGTCGGGGTCGGTTGGGGGCGGCGCCACCCGCGCCGCCGCTGCGTTGATCAGGCCCTCCTGTCCCTGCGCGAAAGCGGGGCCGCGATGTGTCCGCGCCGCTTCGAGGAAGCTCGCCAGATCCTCCGCCCGATCGCGCGACGTCGGCATCGGCGCGAGCCCCTCGCGCGCCACCTCGTCGAGCTCGCGCTGGCGGCCCATGGCGTGCATCAGCGCGATCGCCGCGCCCGACCGGGTCGCGCCGTCCTCGCAGAAGGTGCTCATCTGCGCATGCTCGCCCCGTTCGAGCCGCTGCGTGAATCCCTCGAAAACGCGCGCCATGTCGCCATGGAAGTGCTCCGGCGAACGGGGATCGGCCCGCGCTTCGTGCACCCGGATCCATTGCGACTGCATGCGCCGGCCCGCCTGCGACAGATCGACTTCCATCAACCAGTGACCGTCCTCCTTCGGCAAGGGATGGCGCGTGATGGTGCCCGTCACCCATCCGCCGGGCGAAGGCAGTTCGCAACGGCAGACCGCGGCAGGCCTGTCGAGCAGTTTCAGGAGCGGCGGCAGCGCCTGGGCGCCGCCGTGCGCGACGACGACATCGGTGACCTTGCGCTCGCACAGCCCCTGCAAGGCGCCGATCACATGGGCGGGGTTCATGCCCGGTCCCATGTCGGGAAGCGCACCCTGCAACACCGGGGTCATCGGTGCCATGGATCTGGCGGGAACCGGCCAGCCGAGCGGCGACGGCCAGGCCATGGGCATCATCGCGGCGTTGACGAGCGGCGGCACCACCTGGTCGAGCCAGCCGCCAAGCTGCGCGGCCAACAGCGGCAGCAGGTGCTGCGGGTGGAGACCGTGGGCCAGAGACGTCGGGCAGCACATGTCCGGCATGTGGAACGACGACGGCATCATCGGCATTGCCCGGCTCGCGTCCCACGGACTGCCCGTCGGATGCGGCTGGAAAGGAAGCGTGTTGAAGAACATGCGAGCGGCGGGCGCTTCGCATCAGGCACATGCGTCACGCTCCGGATGATCAGAGGTAGCGGATTTGTGCGCCAACCTCCCCGAGGGGTTCGCAGCGTCGCGCGAACACCTCAACCGCGCGGGTGATGCGCCGCGTGCAGCTGCTTGAGGCGCTCCCGGGCCACGTGCGTGTAGATCTGCGTGGTCGACAGGTCCGCATGGCCCAGCAGCAGCTGGACCGCGCGCAGATCCGCGCCATGGTTGAGCAGGTGGGTGGCGAAGGCATGCCGCAGCGTGTGCGGGGAGATCGGACTCGTGATCCCCGCGATGAGGGCGTACTTCTTGACGATGCGCCAGAAGCTCTCGCGCGTCATCGCCTGGCCGAAACGGCTGAGGAACAGGTCGTCGGTGCCTCGGGCGCTGAGCAGTTGCGGCCGGCCTTCCTTCAGGTAGCGCATCAGCCAGGCATGCGCCTCCTCGCCGAACGGCACCATGCGCTCCTTGTCGCCCTTGCCGGTCACGCGCAGCACGGCTTCGCGCAGGCCCACGTGCACGCTCTTGAGCGTCACCAGCTCGGTCACGCGCAGCCCGCTCGCGTACATGAGCTCGAGCATCGCGCGGTCGCGCAGGCCCTGCGCGGTGCCCACGTCGGGCGCGGCCAGCAGCGCCTCGACCTGCTGCTGCGACAGGGTCTTGGGCACGCGCATCGGCTGCTTGGCCGTGATCAGCTTGAGCGTGGGATCGCGCTCGATGCGGCGCTCGCGCAGCGCCCAGCGGAAGTAACGCTTGAAGACCGAGAGCCGCCGGTTCGCCGAGCTCGCCTTGCCGCCGTCATGGCGGGAGGTGGCGTAGGCCATCAGGTCGAGTTCCTCGATCTGGTCCAGCGCGCGCTGGCGCTCCGCGGCCGACCAGTCGGCGAGCAGCTGCAGATCGCGCCGATACGCCAGTTGCGTGTTGCGCGACAGGCCTTCCTCGATCCAGAGCGACTCGATGAAGGCGTCGACGGCGCGTTGGCTGCGTTCGCGCGCCTCGGACCTCACGGGCGGTTCGTCAGCGGGAAGGACGTCGGAAGGCAATGGCATGCCGCGCATGATGCCAGCGCCGCAGGACCCGGCTCGCGACGTAAAAAAAGGGCCCGCGCCACCACGCGCGGGCCCTACGGAGCAACCGCCACAGGCAGCGGTTGGTTGGGACTGGGGCCGGCCCCGGGAGGCCGGCGGAGACACAGGAAAGAGACGGAAGAACCCGGCGCGACCTCAGCCGATGCGGACCGGCACGAAGATCTTGTCGCCGCCCCGCTGCACGAGCAGCGCGACCGACTTCTCCGCGCCCTTGACCGCGCTGCGCACCTGATCGAGCGACTGCACCGGCGTGCCGTTGACGGCCAGCAGCACGTCGCCGGGACGCACGCCCGCGCGCGCCGCGGCACTGCCTTCGCCCACCTCCTGGATCAGCAGCCCGTCGCGGGTGCCGAGCTGGCGGCGCTCCTCGGGCTGCAGCGGCCGCAGGGCCAGGCCCAGCTTGGCGTGGTCTGCGTCCACATCGCCGCCGCCGCCCTTGGCGAGCTTGGCGCCCTTCTCGTTCGCGTCGCCGAGGGTGGCGGTGATCGTCTCGCGCTTGCCGTTGCGCCAGACGTCGATGTCGACCTTGTCGCCGGGCAGCGATTGATCCACCAGCGCCGGCAGGTCGCCGCTGGAGACGATGCGCTGGCCCTTGTAGCCGAGGATCACATCACCCGAACGCAGGCCCGCCTTCGCGGCCGGTCCGTCGTCCTCGACGTTGGCGACCAGCGCGCCCTCGGGCCGGTCCAGCTTGAAGGAGTCGGCGAAGCCCTGGTTGACTTCCTGCACCATCACGCCGAGCTTGGCGTGCTGCACCTTGCCGCCCTTCTCGATCTGCTGGCGGACCTTGGTGGCCACCTCGACGGGAATGGCGAACGACAGGCCCTGGTAGCCGCCCGACGCGCTGTAGATCTGCGAGTTGATGCCGACCACCTCGCCGCGCGCATTGAACAGCGGGCCGCCGGAGTTGCCGGGGTTGATCGCGACGTCCGTCTGCAGGAAGGGCACGCGGCTCTCGTCCGGGCCCAGCGAGCGGCCCTTGGCGCTGATCACGCCGGCGCTGACGCTGTTCTCGAAGCCGAAGGGCGAGCCGATCGCCAGCACCCATTCGCCCACGCGCAGGTCCTTGGTCGCGCCCAGGCGGACGGTCGGCAGGTTCTTGGCCTCGATCTTGAGCACGGCCACGTCGGTCGACTTGTCGCTGCCCAGGACCTTGGCCCGGTACTCACGGCGGTCGGTCAGCTTGACGACCACTTCCTGCGCGTCCTGCACCACGTGCGCGTTGGTGAGGATCACGCCGTCGGCGCTGACGATGAAGCCGGAGCCCTGGCCGCGGATCTCGCGGCTGCCGCCGTCGCCGCCACCACCATTCGGACCGCCGGGCATGCCCGGCACCCCGAAGCGGCGGAAGAACTCGTAGAACGGATCGTCGGGATCGATCTGCGGCGCGCGCGCGGCCCGGGTCTTCACCGTGCCGGAGACGCTGATGTTGACCACCGCCGGGCCTTGCGCCGCGGCGATCTGCGCAAAATCGGGCATGCCCGCGGGCGGGGGAGTGAAGGCCGCAGCCGGCGCGGCCGCGTTCGCCAGCGGCGTCGTGGCTGCGGCCACCTGCGTATCTCCCGACGAACCGCCTGACATCGAACCGCCGTCCGCCGAGGTCTGCGCCACCGGCGTCAGCTTGGCGGTGCGCATCGCGAGCGCCCCACCCGTCACACCCAGCACGCCAGCGGCGGCCAGCGCCCACACAAGCTTCTTCACCGGAATCATCTTCTCCACTTGAGTCATCTGAACCTCCAGGTTCGCTGAGAGTCGCCGGCCAAGACCATGAAGGCCTCGGCACCGACTCGATGACTCGAAGTTTGAGCAGCTTCGCTTAGGTCGCTCTTAATGCCCGGGTGAGGGGCGGTGAAGGACCGGTAAAGCGGGGTGGGAGGCCGCTTGACTCCGTCATGCCTGGCGCGGGCTCTCCAGGGAGCAGGGGGCATCGCGTCCGCGAACCCCCAGCACCCTTCCGGCCCCACAGAGGCTCGTTGACCTCGGGTTCAGGCACTCGTTGATCTCGGGGTCAGGCGGGCGGGAGAGCGGGCGGCTGGGCGGGAGGCGGCAGCACAGCCTGCGGGATCGGCATCGGCATCGGCGCGCGGGAGAGCGGCATCGCCAGCTCGACGCGCAGGCCGCCCAGCGCGGTGCTGTGGCCCAGACGCAGCGTGGCGCCGTGGTCGTCGGCGATGCTGCGCACCAGCGCCAGGCCGAGGCCGCTGCCCGGCGCCTGCTGCGCCTGCGATTCGGACCGGTAGAAGCGGTCGAACACGCGCGTCCGTTCGGCATCGGGAATGCCGGGGCCGTCGTCCTCGACCACCAGCAAGGCCTGGCCGCCGCTGCGTTCCAGACTCAGGTCCACGCGGCTGCGGCCGTACTTGATGCCGTTGTCGAGCAGGTTGCGCAGCAGCATCGTCAGCGCCTCGCGGTGACCGTCGACCAGCACCGCGTCGCAGCGCTCCATGCCGAGGTCGATGCCCCGCCCCTGCGCCAGCGTGGCGCCGTCGATGACGGCGTTCCGGCACAGCACGTCCAGCGCGATCGGCTGCGCGGGAGCCTGCACCTTCGCGCTGTCCTGGCGCGCCAGCGCCAGCAGTTGCTCGATCAGATGCGACGCCCGGTCGATGCCCAGGCCGAGTTTCTCCAGCGCCTGGGCGCGCGCGCCCTCGTCCGGCGCGCGACGCAGCGACTGCAGCTGGAGCTTCAGGGCCGCCAGCGGGGAGCGCAGCTCATGCGCGGCATCGGCGACGAAGTGCTGCTGCTGCTCGAAAGCCTGGCGCACGCGGTCCAGCAGCGCGTTGAGCTCGGTGACCAGCGGCTGCACTTCGGCGGGCACGTCCTCCTCGTCGACCGGGGCCAGGTCTTGCGCCGCGCGGCGCGAGAGCTGCTGGCGCACCCGCTCCAGCGGCGCCAGCGAGTGCGACACCACCCACCACACGACCAGCGCCAGCATCGGCAGCATGAGCGCGGTGGGCAGCACGGTGCGCCACGCGAGCTGCCCGGCCATGCGCTGTCTCACGGCGATGTCCTGGGCCACCTGCACGACCTGGAAACGCCCCTGCACCGCGAAGACCCGGTACCGCTTGCCGCGCAGCGCGACGTTGGAGAAGCCCAGCACCGCGCGCTGCGGCAGCCAGTCCGGTCCGGCCGAGCGGTACAGCGGCGTGCCGTCCAGGCCCCAGACCTGCACGATCAGGTCGATGCTCTGCTCTTCGCCGAGCGGCAGCGGCAGGCCGGTGCCCATGCCCGCGCGCAGCGAGAGCGCCACCTGCTGCATCTGGTAGTCGAAGATCTCGTCGGTCTCCATCAGCGCGTTGCGGTAGGCGCTCATGCCCTGCACGAGCGCGCCGGTCAGCACCGCGCCCAGCAGGAACAGCAGCAGGCGGTAGCGCAGCGAGCTCGGCAGCCACTGCATGCGGCCGAAGCTCCTGCTGAACCTCCGACTCCAACGCCAGCCGAGGCGCCCGCGGGCGTCCGTTCCGGCCCTGGCGTCCGCCTTCCGTTCCGCCGTCATTCCTTGGGCACGCGGTATCCCACGCCGCGCACGTTCTGGATCAGCTCCGCGCCGAGCTTCTTGCGCAGGCCGTGGATGTAGACCTCGACGGCGTTGCTGCTGATCTCGTCCTTCCAGCCGTAGAGTTTCTCCTCGAGCTGCTGGCGCGAGAGCACCATGCCGGGACGCGCCAGCAGCGGCTCCAGCACCGCCCACTCGCGCTGGGACAGGGTGACCGGATGGCCGTTGGCGGTGACTTCGCGCGTGGCGGGATTGATGCTGACGCCCATGTGCTCGTAGACCGGCTCGGCGCGCCCGGCGGCGCGACGCAGCAGCGCGCGGATGCGGGCCAGGAGCTCGTCGAGCTCGAAGGGCTTGAGCACGTAGTCGTCCGCGCCGGCGTCCAGCCCGGCCACGCGCTGGGCGGTCGCGTCGCGCGCCGTGGCGATCAGCACCGGCACCGCCTGCTTGCGGCCGCGCAGCGCCTGCAGCACGCTCATGCCGTCGCGCTTGGGCAGGCCCAGGTCCAGGATCACCAGGTCGTAGGTCTGGGACTGCAGCGCGGTGTCGGCGATCTCGCCGTCACGCACCCAGTCCACGGCATAACCCTCGGCGCGCAGCAGCTCGAGCAGTTGCTCGCCGATCATGAGGTCGTCTTCCACCAGCAGGAGTCGCATGGGCGCGATTGTGCACGCGCGCGCAGGGGCCGCCGGTTCACTTTCCCATCGCGAACGCCGTCAGCAGCCGGCTTGCCGCATCCAGCCGCTCACGTTCCCGGGCCCATTCAGACGGATTCGGTCTGTTCTGCCCCTGCCAGAACGCGCCCAACTTTGCGTCCTCTTGCGCCAACTGCGCCTGGGCCGCGCCAAACATGCCTTTCGGATCTTTCAGGCGCCAGGACCAACGGGCCTGCCCGCTCGGCGCGCTCAACCGGTATCGATCGTCCGCATGCGCACGCAGCACATCAAGGATCGCAGTCTGGCATCCCGCCGCGTCGCTCCTGCCCGCCGTCATGTCAACCGCCAGCCCGCCAACGTACTTCGCCCACTTGAGAATCGCGTTCTTGTCGGGTTTCGGCCTCGTACGCAGACACCGCGGCAGCCACCGCTCCTTCCATGAACGTGGCGCGCTCAAACGACGAGACAGTTCGGCGAGGCCAAGACCGACGGTGTTGAACAACTCATTCGTCTCTTCGAGGGTCAACGCCGGTGGCAGTGGCTGGGGCAGTGGCGGTGGCGGAACGGACGCCATCGCCCCTTTCAAGGCTGGCCAAGCGTCGTTGGACCGCGCCGGGGAGATCCGGGGCGAGCCCGGCTCCGGCAACTCCGACGACTCGGCTTGAGCCAGCGGCGCAAGACCTTCGTTCTTCGCGCCCCGGTCGCTCATCAGGAAAGGGGGTCGCGTTCCGCGGTGAAAAAACCTGGCGCGGGGCCCAACGGCGTTCGTCATCGCGTCATCCAAAGTTCCATGGCTGCGCGCCTCCAGGGACGCGTGCGCAGGGCGCAGTGCGGGGGGCTGCAACGTGGGCGCCTCCTGCACACCGGAGTGCCCGCCTTGAACGGGCGGAACGCTGGCAGGTGGCGACACTCGTGGCACTGAAGTCAGAGTGTGGGTCGCTGTCCGAAGCGCCCACAGCACATTCGCCAGATCGACATTGCGGTGGTAGCTCGACCCATCGACGCCAAACACCTCGGGCGTCGTTTCTTCCCGTCGCCGAAGCTCCCGCTGCGCAGCCGCGTAGGTGCCGACATGTCTGCTGGTCGTACGGCTCCGCCAACGCTGCTGTTCCCGGGGCGGCAGTCCCTGGAAACAGGTCATGATCAAGCGGTAGGCCACATTCGCCCGAGCCGTCTGTGCCCGGTCTCCTTGCCGCGTCGCCATGCGCGATGCCATGGCCGCGTCGACGGCATCCGTCAGCCGGTCGGCGATCTGGCACAAAGAGGCGATCTTGGGCTGTCCGAACCGCTTCTGCCACCAGCCTCGCAGCCCCGTCTTCCTCGTCAAGCGCGCAACGAGATCGCCCATCGCCGCCTGTACCGCGGGTGCGCGCATCACATCAGCAAGTTCGTCGACACGACGATCTCGCGGGTCATCGACCCGGACATCCCCGGCCGGCGCCTGGAAGCGCGCCGGGGTCGACTCGACCGGCCCGCGGAAAACCGCAGATGGCGACTTCGCATGGTGGACGAACATCGCGCGACGATGCACGGCGGTCGCTCTCGCCCGCCCCACCTCTCGAGTCGCATTGGCAGATCCGGCGGCGTCAATCACCTCATCGACCGGGCGTTCGCTCGTGGCCGTTTCATCCGCGTGGTCCCCACGAAACGTGTGGCCGAGCGGGAATGAGACTTGGGGGACTGAGGGCATGCTGCTTTCCTTCATGAACGACCCCGGGGGGCCCGTGAGGCTAGGTAGTCACACGACACCATCGGTTCGCTCATTCCATGACTACAATGCGCGCTGTCAGGAGAGAGCTCCCTCGCGGGAGCCGCCGAAGGCGCAGTGGCACTGGAGATCCCACGCTGCGAACGCTCAGGCAAAAGGACTGACGAAACGCTCGAGACATCGGGCGTCCTCACTGGAGAGAGGCGGGGCGGACCTCACGGTCGAGCCCGTCCACCGAAGGGGCAAGCCGCCGGTCAACCGCCGACGGCCAATCTCTCAGGTAAAGCGGACAGCGAGGGCATCTCCCCCACCTTGAGGTGACCGGTACGTGACCGGTTCACAGTCGGGGTGGTCATGACGAATGCCCTCGGAGCCAGACATGTCCGCCGACCAAGCCCTGAACACGCCCCTGCACAAGACCCCGCTGCACGCGCTCCACGTCGAACTCGGCGCCAAGATGGTGCCCTTCGCCGGCTACGACATGCCGGTCCAGTACCCCGCCGGCGTGATGGCCGAACACAAGCATGCGCGCGCCCAGGCCGGCCTGTTCGACGTGTCCCACATGGGTCAGGTGCTGCTGGTCGGCGACGACGCCGCCGCCGCGCTGGAGACGCTGGTCCCCGTCGACATCGTCGACCTCGGGATGTTCAAGCAGCGCTACGCGCTCTTCACCGCCGACGACGGCGGCATCCTCGACGACCTGATGGTCGCGCGCCGCACCGACGGCCTGTTCGTCGTGGTCAATGCCGGCTGCCGCGACCAGGACATCGCCCATATGCAGAAGCACCTGTCGGGCCGCTGCGAAGTGCGTCCGCTGCCGGACCAGGCGCTGCTGGCGCTGCAAGGACCGCAGGCGGTGACGGCGCTGTCGCGCCTGAACGCCGACGTCGCCAAGCTGGTCTTCATGACCGGTGGTTTCTTCGAACTGGACGGCATCCCCACCTTCGTGACCCGTTCGGGCTACACCGGCGAGGACGGCTACGAGATCTCGGTCCCCGCGGACCGCTCGGTGGAACTGGCCCGCAAGCTGCTGGCCCAACCCGAAGTGATGCCCATCGGCCTGGGCGCGCGCGACTCGCTGCGCCTGGAAGCCGGCCTGTGCCTGTACGGCCATGACATCGACACGACCACCACCCCGGTCGAGGCCTCGCTGACCTGGGCGATCCAGAAGGTGCGTCGCGCCGGCGGCGCCCGTGCCGGCGGCTATCCGGGCGCGGCGGTCATCGACAGACAGTTCGCCGAAGGCGCCGCGCGCAAGCGCGTGGGCCTGGTGAGCTCGGAACGCATGCCGGTGCGCGAGGGCGCCAAGCTCGTCAACGCCGACGGCGTGGAGATCGGCGTCGTCACCAGCGGCACGCTGGGCCCGACGGTCGGCAAGCCGGTCGCGCTGGCCTACGTGCAGACGCCGTACGCGGCGCTGGGCACGGAACTCTTCGCCGAAGTGCGCGGCAAGCGCACCCCGATGACGGTCTCTTCCACACCGTTCACGCCCAACGGATACTTCCGCGGCTGATCCGCGATTCCGGCTCGCACCGGATCCCGCTGGATTGCGCTGAATCACGCTGATTCACGTTTCCCCTTTCAACCTTCAGCAACCATCAGGTAGCACGGAGCCTCTCCATGAGCATCAAGTACACGTCCGACCACGAGTGGGTCGACACCACCGACGGCATCGCCACCGTGGGCATCACGGTCCATGCGCAGGACGCGCTGGGCGACGTCGTGTTCGTGGACCTGCCCGACGTCGGCAAGTCCTTCGCCGCCAAGGAAGTGGCCGGCGTGGTCGAGTCGGTCAAGGCCGCCGCGGACGTCTACGCGCCGGTCTCCGGCGAGATCGTCGAGGTCAACGAGGCGCTGCGCGCCGACCCGTCGCTGGCCAACACCGACCCGCTGAAGACCGGCTGGTTCTTCAAGGTCAAGCTGTCCAACCCGTCGGAGCTGGATGCGCTGATGGACACGACGGCCTACGACGAGCTCGTCAAGAACAGCTGATCGGGCTGCGGAGTCGGGCAGTCCGCGTCGTTGCAAGTCCTCGCCATAGCGCTGCTATGGCTGCGGCTTGCGCCTAGCGGCCCCTCCCGACTCCACACCCCGACGCCAAAGACTTTCCCTCTCCAGGAACGCCCCCGCCATGTCCGCCCTGCCCTCGTTCGCCGAACTTGAAAACGCTGCCGAGTTCCACGCCCGTCACATCGGCCCCGACGCCCATGACGAGACGCTGATGCTGTCGGCCATCGGCGCCGCGTCGCGCGCCGCGCTGATCGACGCCATCGTCCCGGCCGCCATCAAACGCGCCGCGAAGATGGACCTGCCGGACGCCGTGACCGAGTCGCAGGCGCTGGCCGAACTCAAGGCCATCGCGGGCAAGAACCAGATCCTGAAGAGCTTCATCGGCCAGGGTTACCACGGCACCCTCACGCCGGGCGTGATCCTGCGCAACATCCTCGAGAACCCCGCCTGGTACACCGCCTACACGCCCTACCAGGCCGAGATCTCGCAAGGCCGCATGGAAGCGCTGGTCAACTTCCAGACCATGGTCTGCGACCTGACCGGCATGGCCATCGCCAACGCGTCGATGCTGGACGAGGCCACCGCCGCCGCCGAAGGCATGACGCTGGCCGCGCGCATGGGCAAGAGCAAGAGCCAGGTGTTCTTCGTCGCCGACGACGTGCTGCCGCAGACGCTGGAAGTCGTGCGCACCCGCGCCGAGCCGCTGGGCATCACCGTCCAAGTCGGCAAGGCCGAGGACGCCGGCAAGACCGAATGCTTCGGCGCGCTGGTGCAGTACCCGGGCGTGACCGGCGTGGTGCGTCCGCTGCAGGCGATCGCCGACGCGGTGCACGCGCAGGGCGGCCTGCTGGTGGCCGCCGCCGACCTGCTGGCGCTGACGCTGATCGCGTCGCCCGGCGAGCAAGGCGCCGACATCGCCGTGGGCACCACGCAGCGCTTCGGCATGCCGATGGGCGCCGGCGGCCCCCACGCCGCCTACATGGCCTGCCGAGACGAGTTCAAGCGCTCGCTGCCGGGCCGCCTGGTCGGCGTGTCCGTCGACTCGCACGGCAAGCCCGCCTACCGCCTGTCGCTGCAGACCCGCGAGCAGCACATCCGCCGCGAGAAGGCCACCTCCAACATCTGTACCGCGCAGGTGCTGCCGGCCGTCGTGGCCAGCATGTACGCGGTCTATCACGGCCCGCAAGGTCTGAAGCGCATCGCGCAACGCGTCGCCGCCTACGCCGCCGTGCTGGCGCAGGGCCTGAAGGCGCTGGGCCTGACGCTGGTACACGAAACCTCGTTCGACACGCTGCACGTGAAGACCGGCGCGCACACCGGCCCGGTGCTGGCCGCCGCCGTCGCCGCCGGCATGAACCTGCGCCGCGCCAGCGAGGACAGCATCAGCCTGACACTTGACGAGACGACCACCCGCGCCGACGTGCAAGCGCTGCTGACGGTCTTCGCCGAAGGCAAGCCGGTCGCGGACGCCTTCGCGGGCGCCTCGGCCTCCACGCTGATCCCGACCGCGCTGTCGCGCACCAGCGCCTACCTGACGCACCCGATCTTCAACATCCATCACTCCGAAACGGAGATGCTGCGCTACATCCGCCTGCTGTCCGACAAGGACCTGGCGCTGGACCGCAGCATGATCCCGCTGGGCTCGTGCACGATGAAGCTGAACGCGACCAGCGAGATGATCCCCATCACCTGGCCCGAGTTCGCGCAGGTGCATCCCTTCGCGCCGCAGAGCCAGCTGCAGGGCTACGCGCAGCTCGACCAGCAGCTCACCGCCTGGCTGTGCCAGGCGACCGGCTACGCGGGCGTCTCGCTGCAGCCCAACGCCGGCTCGCAAGGCGAGTACGCCGGCCTGCTGATCATCAAGGCCTGGCATGAGTCGCGCGGCGACGCGCACCGCAAGATCTGCCTGATCCCGGAATCGGCGCACGGCACCAACCCGGCCTCGGCGCAGATGGTGGGCATGCAGGTCGTGGTCACCAAGTGCGACAAGGAAGGCAACATCGACCTGGCCGACCTGAAGGCCAAGTGCGAGCAGCACAGCGCCAACCTGGCCGCGATCATGATCACCTACCCCTCGACGTACGGCGTGTTCGACACGCACGTCAAGGAGATCTGCGCGCTGGTGCATGAACACGGCGGTCGCGTGTACGTCGACGGCGCCAACATGAACGCGCTGGTCGGCATCGCCGCGCCGGGCCAGTTCGGCGGCGACGTGTCCCACCTGAACCTGCACAAGACCTTCTGCATCCCGCACGGCGGCGGCGGCCCGGGCGTCGGCCCGGTCTGCGTGGTCGAGGACCTCGTGCCCTTCCTGCCGGCGCACCGCGCGGCCGGCCTGGGCGAGAAGACCGCCATCGGCGCCGTCTCCGCCGCACCGCTGGGCAACGCGGCGGTGCTGCCGATCTCGTGGATGTACATCCGCATGATGGGCGAGGTCGGCCTCAAGGCCGCGACCGAGACCGCGATCCTGTCGGCCAACTACGTGGCCGCGCGCCTGTCCGACCATTACGACATCCACTTCAGCGGCAACATCGACGGCGTCAAGGGCGGCGGCGTGGCCCACGAGTGCATCCTGGACCTGCGTCCGCTGAAGGACAGCTCGGGCATCTCCGCCGAGGACGTCGCCAAGCGCCTGATCGACTACGGCTTCCACGCGCCGACGCTGTCGTTCCCGGTCGCGGGCACGCTGATGGTCGAGCCGACCGAGAGCGAATCGAAGTTCGAGCTGGACCGCTTCATCGCCGCGATGATCCAGATCCGCGAGGAGATCGCCAAGGTCGAGTCCGGCGCCTGGTCCAAGACGGACAACCCGCTGGTCAATGCGCCGCACACGGCCGAAAGCCTGCTCAAGACCGAGTGGGCCCACGGCTACAGCCGCGACGACGCCGCCTACCCGGTGCCGGCACTGCGCCACGTGAAGTACTGGTCGCCGGTCGGCCGCGTGGACAACGTCTACGGCGACCGCAACCTGGTCTGCTCCTGCCCGCCGCTGTCGGCTTACGCCGACGAGTGATCGGGAATAGCCGGTCCTCGCGTCACAAGCGCGGGGATCCGGTCGTCATTACCCACGAGGTTCGCCATGGCAGTCTCCGTCTTCGACCTCTTCAAGATCGGCATCGGGCCGTCAAGCTCGCATACCGTCGGTCCGATGCGCGCCGCACGCATGTTCGTGCAACGCCTGCGGCATGAGGGCGTGCTCGATCGCACCGTGCGCGTCGCCACGGCGCTGTACGGCTCGCTGGGCGCGACCGGCAAGGGCCACGGCTCGGACAAGGCGGTGCTGCTCGGCCTGGCCGGGCACGAGCCCGACACCGTCGACATCGAGTCGATTCCCGGGATCCTCGAGGGCATCCGCAACGACAAGCGCATCGCGCTAGGCGGCGACCACGTCGTGGCTTTCGACGAAGCGCGCGACCTCGTCATGTACCGCCGTCAGAGCCTGCCGCTGCACGCCAACGGCATGCGGCTGATCGCCTACGACGCCGAAGGCATCGAGATCCAGAACCGCGTGTACTACTCGGTGGGCGGCGGCTTCGTCGTGAGCGAGGAAGTGCTGGCCGACGGCAGCAAGCAGAAGCAGATCGCGCCGGACACGACCGTGCTGCCCTATCCTTTCAAGTCGGGCGCGGAGCTGCTCGAACTGACGGAGAAGGAAGGCTGCTCGATCGCCGAGATCATGCGGCGCAACGAGCGCCACTGGCGACCCGACGAGGAGACCCGCGCCGGCCTGCTGAAGATCTGGCAGGTGATGCAGGACTGCGTGCAGCGCGGCTGCCGCACCGAGGGCATCCTGCCCGGAGGCTTCAAGGTGAAGCGCCGCTCTGCCGCGCTCTACCGCGACCTGATCGCCCATCCGGAGGCCGCCTTGCGCGATCCGCTTCAGGTGATGGACTGGGTCAACCTCTATGCGCTGGCGGTCAACGAGGAGAACGCCGCCGGCGGCCGCGTCGTGACGGCGCCGACCAACGGCGCGGCCGGCATCGTGCCGGCGGTGCTGCACTACTACGCGCGCTTCGTGCATTCGGCCAACGAGGACGGCATCGTCGACTTCCTGCTGACGGCCGCGGCGATCGGCATCCTCTACAAGGAGAACGCGTCGATCTCGGGCGCCGAAGTCGGCTGCCAGGGCGAGGTGGGCGTGGCCTGTTCGATGGCTGCCGCCGCGCTGTGTGCGGTGATGGGCGGCACGCCGGCGCAGACCGAGAACGCGGCCGAGATCGGCATGGAGCACCACCTGGGGCTGACCTGCGATCCGGTCGGCGGCCTGGTGCAGATCCCCTGCATCGAGCGCAACGCGATCGCGTCGGTCAAGGCCATCAACGCGGCGCGGATGGCGCTGCGCGGCGACGGCACGCACCACGTGAGCCTGGACAAGGTCATCAAGACCATGCGCGAGACCGGCGCCGACATGATGACCAAATACAAGGAGACCGCCCGGGGCGGTCTCGCGGTGAACATTGTCGAGTGCTGACACGCCGCCGACGTGTCAGAGGGGGAGGCCGATTCGCGTGCCCCGGCGGTACTGCTGGCCGGAATCAATCGCGAGTCAGGCGGCGAAAGCTGTCAGCACTCGAGCAAACGGTTCAATAACTGATCGTCACGGTGACGGTGTCCGTGTAGCTGCCCGGCACGACGCTGGCCAGCGACGGGATGCGGCCGTAGACCGACAAGGACTGGGCCGAGCCCGAACCGGTGCCGTTCTTGGCGCTGGACGACGCGGTGCCGTCGCCCCAGACCGAGCTGCGGCCGGAGTCCAGGTACAGCTGATAACCCAGCGTGTCGGAACCGCTCTTCATCGTGCGGCTGGTGAAGTTGGTCGCGCCGCCCGCGTTCGCGCCGGCGTTCAGCGCCACCGTGTAGGGCGTCGTGTTGGAGCAGGTGACGGTCAGCGTGGACGTGGCGTCCAGCGGCGTGCCGGCAACCAGCGGATCGATCGCTGAACCGAAGTTCAGGTTGGAACCGGACACCGTGCAGGAGCTGGTGATCGTGGCCGTCACCGGGAAGGTGTTGGTCACCGGCGTGGCGCCGCGTGCTTCCTGCACCGCGCTGAACATCAGGCCGGCGCCGATGGCGAGGCTGCTCAGCAGCATCGCGGTCTTGAACCCGCTGTTGCGTTCGGCGCGGATCGCTTTCAGGTACTTGGTGGTGCTCATGTGGTGTCCCCCTGTTGATGGAACGAATCTTCCGTCTCAGTGGGTTGCGGCGGCAGACGGGCATGCCGCATCGCGCGGTGCAGCGATGTCGGCTCGCCGCGTAGGCGATCGACCGACAGCTGACAGCCGGTGACAGCACCGCGCGTCGGGCAGGCGAACGGCACTGGCGGGCCACCCTCGCCCGCTGCTACAAACGCGTCCGTGTCGATTTCACGGAGGCCCGCCCGTCGCGGGGAGAGACACCCTCCGATCGATGACGAACTGGTTCATTTCATGACATCCCACCTTGATCCGAAACGACGACGCTGGCTGGCCCTCGGCGTGCTCTGCCTGGGCGTGCTGATGATCGTGCTGGACACGACCATCGTGAACGTGGCACTGCCCTCGATCCGCGCCGACCTGGGTTTCACCGAGACCTCGCTGGTCTGGGTCGTCAACGCCTACATGCTGACTTTCGGCGGTTTCATGCTGCTGGGCGGGCGGCTGGGCGACCTCTACGGCCACCGGCGCATGTTCCTGGCGGGCCTGGCGCTGTTCACGGCCGCCTCGGCGGCCTGCGGCCTGGCGCACACACAGGAACTGCTCGTCGCGGCACGCGCCGTGCAGGGGCTGGGCGGTGCCGTGGTGTCGGCGATCTCGCTGTCGCTGATCATGAACATGTTCACCGAGCCCGGCGAACGCGCCAAGGCCATGGGCGTCTACGGCTTCGTCTGCGCAGGCGGCGGCAGCATCGGCGTGCTGCTGGGCGGCCTGCTGACCAGCACGCTGAGCTGGCACTGGATTTTTCTGGTCAACCTGCCGATCGGCGCAGCGGTGATCGGTCTGTGCCTGTGGCTGATCGAACGAGGCGGCCCGACGGCGCCGGACGAGACGCTGGACTGGGCCGGCGCGGTGACGGTCACGCTGTCGCTGATGCTCGCGGTGTACGCCGTGGTCAATGGCAACGAGGCGGGTTGGACCTCGGCGCGCACGCTGGGACTGCTCGGCATCGCGGTCGTGCTGCTGGTCGCGTTCCTCGTGCTGGAGATGAAGGTCGCGCATCCGCTGATGCCGCTGTCGCTGTTCCGGCTGCGGTCCGTGGCGGTGTCCAACGTGATCGGCGTGCTGTGGGCGGCGGCGATGTTCGCGTGGTTCTTCCTGTCGGCGCTGTACATGCAGCTCGTGCTGGGATACGACGCGATGCACGTGGGCCTGGGTTTCCTGCCGGCCAACCTGATCATGGCGGCGTTCTCCGTGGGCCTGTCGGCGAAGCTGGTGATGAAGCTGGGGCTGCGCAAGCCGTTGTGCGGCGGGCTGCTATTGGCGGCGCTGGGGTTGGCGCTGTTCGCCCGTGCTCCGGCGGACGGCGGCTTCTGGATCGACGTGCTGCCGGGCATGCTGCTGCTGGGCCTGGGCGCGGGCGTCGCATTCAACCCGATGCTGTTGGCCGCGATGAGCGAAGTCGCGCCCAGCGAGTCGGGACTGGCCTCGGGCGTGGTGAACACGTCCTTCATGATGGGCGGCTCGCTGGGTCTGGCCGTGCTGGCCAGCCTGGCGGCGGCGCGCACGGCGGAACTGGGCGCGCTGGGAGCGGCGATGCCCACGGCGCTCGCGGGCGGCTACCGCGTGGCGTTCGCGGTCGGCGCGGCGTTC
>NZ_DASVNZ010000128.1:0-3953 GCF_036486225.1 Roseateles sp.
CACGTGTCGGTCAGGGTGCGCTGGAGACCTTGGCGATGTCGGCGCTCGGCAGCGGCCTGGCGGCGCTGGCCGGGCTCGCGATCGCCCTGGTGGCCAGCCGGCCGTCGGGGCCGCTGCGCTGGCTCTCGCGGCTGCTGCTGAACGCGCTGCGCAGCGTGCCGGAGCTGGTCTGGGCGGCGATCCTGCTGGTCGCGGCCGGCCTGGGGCCGATGCCGGGGACCCTGGCGCTGGCCCTGCACACGACCGGCGTGCTCGGCCGCCTGATGGCCGAGGCGCTCGAGAACGCACCGCCGCAGACCGCCCAGGCCCTGCGCTGGGCGGGCGCGTCGCGCTGGCAGGTGTTCGCGTTCGCGACGCTGCCGCAGGCCGCGCCGCAGCTGCTCAGCTACACGCTGTACCGTTGGGAGAACAACATCCGCGCCGCGACGGTGCTGGGCGTCGTCGGTGCCGGCGGGCTCGGCCAGATGCTGAGCCTGCACCTCAGCCTGTTCCAGATGCGCGAGACTTGCACCGTGCTGCTGGCGATGCTGGCGCTGGTGATGCTGGTCGACGCCTGTTCCTATGCGGCGCGCCGGAAGTTGAATCGATGAATCCTTGCGGCACCCTTGAAGAGGGACCTGCAGGAGATCTGGAAGAGAGCCGCCATGAACGACGAAGCCCTGAAGCTGCTGCTGACGCGAGCTTCGGTCGGGCCGAAGTACCTGATCGAGCCCGGCCCTGATGACGGGCACTTGCGCCTGATGGTCGATGCCGCGCTGCATGCGCCGGACCACGCGGGGCTGGTGCCCTTCCGGTTCAAGGTCGTGCGCGGCGAGGCGAAGCGCTCGATGGCCGCGCTCTTTGCCGAGGCCGCCCGCCGCGCGGGCAAGGACGCCGGCGGACTTGCCATGGATGAGGAACGTGCGCTGAGGCCGCCGGTGACGGTGGCCGTGGTCGCGCGCCTGGACCTGGGGCACCCGCAGGTGCCGGCGCATGAGCAGTGGGCCTGCGTGGGCGGGGCGCTGACGAACTTCCTGAACGCCGCGCAGGCGCTGGGCTTCGGCGGAAAGATGCTGAGTGGCGCGAAGGCGCGCGATCCGGGGCTGATCGCCGCGTTCTGCGAGCCCGGCGAGACGCTGCTCGGCTGGCTCGCGATGGGCACGCCGGCGCCGTCGGACACGCCGCCCAAGCCGCGTGCAGCCAAGTTGGGTGCCGATCGCGCGCTGCAGTTCTGGGGCGGCTAGGGCATTCGGCCCTCAGCCCTCAGCCATAGATATAACTTTGCAGCTGGGCGATGGTGAGTTCATCGTCCGCGATGATGTTGTCCATCAGGTCTCTGATCGACAGCATGCCCACGACGGTCGATCCTTCGACCACCGGGAGGTGGCGGATCTTGCGCTGGCTCATCAGGCTCATGCACTCGCGGCACTCGGTATTGGGCTTCACGACGAACACGTTGGCCGTCATGACCTCCTTGACCTGCGTGCTGCGCGAATCCTTGCCCTGCAGCGCGATCTTGCGGGTGTAGTCGCGCTCCGAGAAGATGCCGAGCAGCCGCTCGCCCTCCATCACCAGCAGCGCGCCGACGTCGTGCTGCGCCAGCAGATGCAACGCATCGAACACCGTCGCTTCCGGCGTGATGCGCCAGACGCTGGGGCCGCGGTTCTTCAAGAGTTCAGACACCGGTTTCATGGGGCCTCCTGGCGAAAAGCTGGCGAAGTCCTGACGGGATCCTGGCCAGATCGTCGCGAGGTCGCTGCCCATCGCCGACCGATCCGGAGGTCCAAGATAAGCGCCTTGGCGGCGCACCGCAAGCCCCATCAAGACCCGACCCCCAAATGGGCGAGGTCGTGATGCCGCGAGGCTCAGGCGGGATGGGTCAGGTCGCGCAGATGGGTGGGGCCGGCGCGGCGCTCGATCTCGGCGAGCAGGTCGCGACCCCAGCCCATCGCGAAGAGCGCTTCGCCGACGACGAACATCGGGCCCACCAGCAGACCGATCAGGTCGTCGACGAAGGCGGGTTTGCGGCCCTCGTAATAGTGACCGACGAACTGGATGATCCAGCCGACGATGAAGCTGCCCAGGCCCCAGGCGAGCCAGCCGCCCATGGAGCCTGCCGCCAGCGGGTGTGCCAGCGCCATCAGCACCGCGTTGACCACGGCGGTGGCCAGGCCCAGGACCAGGTTGCCGCGTGTCAGGTACCAGATCGTCGCGGCGCCCCAGACCACCCAGGCGGCGGACACGGTCCAGTCGGCGATGTGGAATTGCGCCCGCGCGAGCAGCACGCCGATCGCGAAGACGATCAGCGGGATGCCGACGAAATGCGTGGCGATGTTGCGGCGGTCGCGGTGGTAGGCGGCGTACTGCGCCATCAGGTCGGTGGCTTGGCGTGCCATGGCAGTCTCCGTGCGAGGTGTCGTCGTGATGTCGCAATGCTAGTGCGACCAGCTTGTTTGTGCCGTTCAGAATGCAGGTCTGACCACTTTGGTTTACCCCTATGCGAGTGTTGACGCGGGCAAGCGAGGTTCCTCAGGTGCTGCGGCACCGGTGGCGGCGCGGGGCGGGCGGTGCCGCGATCTTGGTGGCGGCGCTGACTGTCGCGGGATGCGGCAGTGCACCAATTGCGGCAAGCGCCGGACCATCCCCCGCAGGCGTTGACGCGCCGCCGTCGTCCTGTCCCACCTGGCTCGCGGCACAGCAGCGCGGCGAAGGACGGCTCTACCGCGTCGACGCCGCCGCCTCGCAGGTGCGCATCCACGTGTTCCGCGGCGGGCGGCTCGCCAAGGTCGGGCATAACCATGTGCTGGGCGTCGAGCGGCTGGCCGGCCAGGTCTTCCTGCCCGCCGGCGGCATCGTCGGCGCCGGCGTCGAACTCGGATTCCGACTCGACGAGGTCGGCATCGACAAGCCCGAATGGCGCGCCGGCCTCGGCCCCGACTTCGCCAGCGTGCCCACGGCGTCCGATGTCGCCGGCACCCGGACCAACATGCTCCGCGCCGTCGACGGGGAACGCTTCCCGACGATCTCGATGCGCAGCACCACCGTCGCAGGCGCGTTCCCGGTCCTGGCGGTCAAGCTCGCGGTGCAGTGGCACGGCCAGGTCCGCGAGATCGACGTGCCCGTGCGGGTGGTGCGGCCTGCAGGTGATGCGCCGTTGCGCGCCCAGGGCGCGCTCGTCCTGCGTCAGAGCGAGTTCGGCATCACACCGTTCTCCGTGCTCAACGGGCTGCTCGCCATCCAGGATGAACTGACGGTCGAGGTCGACGTGGCGGCGCGGGCGGCGGCGGCCTGCGATTGACCTTTCCTGCGGGAGGCCTGGCGCGGGCACTCCACAGGGCATGGGGCACCCCTCCAGGGACCCCAAGCCCCATTCCGGCCCCACGGGCGCTCGCTGTGCTTGGGCCTTGGGAGTACGGGAGGACTCCGGGTCAGGGACGGAGGTCCAGACTCATCAGGTCCTTCGCGTAGTAACGGCCGTCGGACAGACGGATGGCGCGAGGGAGGTGACCGTATCGCGTGAAACCGGCCTGGCGGTAGACCGCGATCGCCGATTGATTGCCAGCAGTCACGCTCAGCGTCACGGCCTCCAGGCGCGGCTCGCGGCGCAGCAGCGCCAGCGCCTGCTGCAGCAGGCGCTTGCCGATGCCGCGTCCGCGGAAGTCGTCGTCCACCATCATCCCGATCAGGTGCGCGATGTGCTGCACCTTCCTGCGGTTCTCGTGCTCGCAGGTCAAGGCACCCACCAGACGTTCTCCCTGCCACGCGCCCAGCGTGAACAGCGACTTCCCGCCCGCCTGCGGATGCAGCCGCACGCGGTAGCTCGTTGCCTCGCGCGCACGCTCGGTCTCCGCGTCGGAGGTGAACGCCTGCTCGTGCCGCGCCAGCATCGCGTCGCGCAGCACCTTGTAGGCCGCCAGGTCGCCCTCGGTCAGCAGGCGCAACGTGATCGCGCCGATCTCTCCCGCGCCGCCGTC
>NZ_DASVNZ010000163.1:0-6271 GCF_036486225.1 Roseateles sp.
CTCGACCCGCCGCTGCGTCTGGCGGTGCGCGACCATCGGCCGCATTACCAGGGAGCGCTGACCTTGCTGATCGGTCCGGATCGCCTCGAAGGCGGCTGGTGGGACCGGGTGCCCGCCAAGGACAAGCAGCCGCAGCATCACCGCCAGGTCACCCGCGACTACTGGATTGCCGTCAACGAGAACGCCGGCGTGCTGGCGGTCTATCAGGAACGGCTGCCCGGGGCGGGGAACGAGGGCGACGACAAGGACACCGTGCAGGCGTGGTACCTCCACGGGATGTATGCCTGAGACCGCCCCCTCCGACGCTTCCGACGCTTCCGACGCCCCGGCCCTCCCCGACTACGCCGAGCTGCGCTGCCTCAGCAACTTCAGCTTCCTGAAGGGCGCGAGCTGGCCCGAGGAACTCGTGGCGCGCGCCAAGGAGCTCGGTTATTCCGCGCTCGCGGTCACCGACGAATGCAGCATGGCCGGCATGGTGCGCGCGCACGTGGCCGCGAAGCAGCACGGCATGCCGTTGCTGGTGGGGAGCCAGTTCCTCATGGCGCCCGCCTCGGACGACGAGGGGCCCTTCACGCTGGTCGTCCTGGCCTGCGGCATCAACGGCTACGGCAACCTGTGCCAGTTCATCTCGCGGTTGCGTCGCTCGTCCGAGAAAGGCACCTACCGCTGCACGCGGGTCGACATCGGCCCGCAGACGCTGGACGACTGCGTCGTGATCGCCTGCCCGGACCGGCATGCCACGCCGGCGCAGCTGCTGTCCATGGCGCGCTGGCTGCTGACGCACTTCATGGGGCGTTGCTGGTTGGGCATCGACCAGCCGCAGCACGCGGACGACGAGATCCGCCTGCTGCGCCTGCGCGAGGCTGGCGCGCTGACCGAGATCCCTCTGGTGGCCGTCGGCGACGTCACCATGCATGTGCGCAGCCGCAAGCCGCTGCAGGACGTGCTGACCGCGACACGGCTGGGCAAGCCGCTGACCGACTGCGGCCAGGCCTTGGACCGCAACGCCGAGCGCCACCTGCGCCACCGCAGCCGCCTCGCGCTCAGCTTCCCGACCGAGCTGCTCACCGAGACGCTGCGCGTTGCCGGGCATTGCAAGTTCAGTCTCGATGAGCTGCGCTACCACTACCCGTCCGAGGTCGTGCCCGACGGCCAGACGCCGGCCGGCCATCTGCGCCGGCTCACCTACGAGGGCGCGGGCCGGCGCTGGCCGGCCGGCGTGCCGGCCGCGGCCAGCGAGCAGATCGAGCGCGAGCTCGCGCTGATCGAGGACCTGCGCTACGAGCACTACTTCCTGACGGTGGCCGACATCGTCCACTTCGCGCGCTCGCAGGGCATCCTGTGCCAGGGGCGCGGCAGCGCGGCGAACTCCATCGTCTGCTTCTGCACCGGTGTCACCGAGGTCGATCCGGACCGGATGCAGGTGCTGTTCGAGCGCTTCATCAGCAAGGAGCGCAACGAGCCGCCGGACATCGACATCGACTTCGAGCACGAGCGCCGCGAGGAGGTCATCCAGTACCTCTATCGCAAGTACACGCGCGAACGGGCGGCGCTGGCGGCGGTGGTCATCTCCTACCGCGTGAAGAGCGCGCTGCGCGACGTCGGCAAGGCGCTGGGGTTCGAGCCAGAGGTGCTGGACACGCTGTGCAGCAACCACCAGTGGTGGGACGGCCAGACCATCGACGCGGAGCGGCTGCGCGAGTCCGGGCTCGAGGCCGACGACCTGGCGGTGCAGCAGCTGGTCAAGATCACCTCGGAGCTGCTGGGCTTCCCGCGGCATCTGTCGCAACACCCGGGCGGCTTCGTGCTGACGCACGGGCCGCTGACGCGCATGGTGCCGGTGGAGAACGCGTCGATGCCGGACCGCACCGTCATCGAGTGGGACAAGGACGATCTCGACGCGGTGGGACTGCTCAAGGTCGACGTGCTGGGGCTGGGCATGCTGACGGCGATCCGCAAGACCCTGGACTTCGTCGGCAAGCGCCAGCGTTATCCGTTCGAGCTGAAGGACATCCCGGACGGCGACAAGAAGACCTACGACATGATCCAGCGCGCCGAGACCATCGGTGTGTTCCAGATCGAGAGCCGCGCGCAGCGCAGCATGCTGCCGAGATTGAAGCCCGAGACCTTCTACGACCTGGTCATCGAGGTCGCGATCGTGCGTCCCGGGCCGATCCAGGGCGGCATGGTGCATCCCTACCTGCAGCGCCGTCAGGGCTTCGAGAAGGTCGTTTATCCCCAGGGGCTGGAGACGGTCCTGGAGCGCACGCTGGGCGTGCCGGTGTTCCAGGAGCAGGTGATGCAGATCGCGATGATCGCGGCCGGTTTCTCAGGCGGCGAGGCCGATGAACTGCGACGCTCGATGGCCGCGTGGAAGCGCAAGGGCAACCTCGAGAAGTACCGCAAGAAGCTGATCGACGGGATGCGGGAACGGGACTATCCGGTGTCCTTCGCCGAACAGATCTTCGAGCAGGTCAAGGGCTTCTCGGAATACGGTTTCCCGGAGTCGCACGCGGCCTCGTTCGCGCTGCTGGTCTACACGAGCAGCTGGCTGAAATGTCACCGCCCGGCGGAATTCCTGGCGGGCCTGCTGAACGCGCAGCCGCTCGGCTTCTATTCGCCGAGCCAGCTGGTGCAGGAGGCCAGACGCCAGGGCGTCGAGGTGCTGCCGCCGGACGTGATGCACAGCGACTGGGACTGCACGCTGGAGCGCGCGGATGGCCGCGTCATCCGGCCGGCGCGGCGCGGCGAGGCGGCCGACACGATCGATGCCTTGCCGCTGGACGAGGACGGCATCGTCGTGGAGGACGACGGCGATCCCTTCCTGGACGCACGGGAAGCACTGGCGGCCGACGAGGCGCCGGTGAAGGTGCGGCTGGGCCTGCGGCTGGTCAAGGGCTTGCAGCAGGCCTCGGCGGGACTGATCTGCAGGGAGCGACGGAACGGCCCGTTCAACGACGCGGAGGACCTGGCGCGACGCACCGGGTTGAACCAGCAGCAGATGACGATGCTGGCCTCAGGCGATGCGCTGACCAGCATCAGCGGGCATCGCCGCCAGCAGATGTGGGACGCGGCCGCGCAGCACGCACCGCCGCCGCTGCTGGCCTCGGCGCCGGTACAGGAGGATTTCCTTGCGCTGCCCCAGGCGCCGGAGGGCGAGGAGATCGTCTTCGACTACGCGTCGCTGGGCCTGACGCTGCGGCGCCATCCGCTCTCTCTGCTGCGGCCCTTGCTGCGCGAACAGCGCTGGATGTCGGCCGAGGAACTGCGCGACTTGCCCGACGGCCGCCCGGCGCGGGGCTGTGGCATCGTGACCGTCAAGCAGCAGCCGGCGACGGCCAAGGGCACGATCTTCATCTCGCTCGAAGACGAGACCGGCGACATCCAGGTCATCGTGCACCGCGCGCTGTGGCAGCGGCAGCGCCACGTGATGCTGCATTCAAGGCTGATGGCGGTGAAGGGGAAATGGCAGCGCAGCGGCGACGTGCGCAACCTCATCGCCGGTCACATGGAAGACCTGACCCCGATGCTGGGGCGGTTGAGGACGGAGAGCCGGGATTTTCATTGATCCGACTTCGCCAGCGTCCCCTCGTCGGATGGGCTGTCCACGGCATTCCCCAGCGCAACGAGCTTTCGCATGGCCTGCTTGTCAAACGTCATGAACACTTCCCCGCCCGCAAGACGACCTTCGCAAGCAATGGCGCCGTCGGCAAAATCGCCGCCCAGATCAAGCATCGACAGGCCTGCGGCGACAGCCAGTCGATCCACCTTGACTGCAGGTTTTTCCACGACGCTCCGAATCGCTTCGGCGATATCCTCGCATGCGAACTTGTAGGAGCGTCCCAGCACCCACGCGAATTCGCAAAGGCACGCGACGGTCACGATGACCAACTGCGCCTCAACAAGGAGTCGTGCGGCGGCACGAGCCTGATCGAGATCATCCAGAACGGCGATCCTCACCAAGACATTCGTGTCCACCGTGATCCTCATTTTTCCCCCGCCCATCCACGAGCGATCGTCTCGCTCATCTCCTCGATGGACACCGGACCTGCGCGGCCCCTCGGCACGTTGGCAAGGATGCCGTACAGATCGCTGATGTCACCGGAGCGCGGACCGCGCAACACACAGCAACCGTCCAGCAGAAGATCGATTTCGATCTGTTCTCCGGGCTTCACCTTCATCTGCTGCAGGACCAGTGGGTCCAACTGGATGGTCCTCCTTTGCGACACGGTCATCGGCAACAGGTCGATCGTCAAGACGCTCATGAAACGCGCTCCTTCGAAATCCGTTTGAGAGCTGAAAGCCTAGCTCTCAGTGCCTATGAAAAACCGCATCTCCCCCTGACTTCCGTCAATGGTGGGAGAGATCGCCAGACCTCCCCCGGATGTAGGTCCCGTCCGACGATCGCATGCGACCTTGTGGGGATGCCCGTGGAACGCGGCTTGCGGAAAGATGGTTTCAACTGTCCTTCTGCCGACTTCGCCGCCGACCTCGCAGGTCACACCGGAAAGTCGGCCTCAAGACCATGAAGAAGATCGCCGCCCTTGCCCATGCAATGCCCGATGCGCTGCCCGTGCCGGCACCGGTCATCTGTTCCCCGTCGTGGGCCCTGCTCGGCATCGAGCCGCTGCGCGCCGCGATGGAATATGCGAGCTGCCGGATGATGGACCGCAGCGGTCATCCACCCGGCGACGGGCACCCCGTCGTCGTGTTCCCCGGCCTCGCGGCCGACGCGCAGTCGATCGCGCCGCTGGTGGGTTTCTGCCACGGTCTCGGCTACGCGGCGCGCGACTGGGGTCGCGGCATCAACACCGGCCCGACCGGCGACATCGACCTGTGGCTGGACACGCTCGCCGCCGACATCGAGGCGCTCGTCGCCGGACAGTCGCAGCCGGTCTCGCTGGTGGGATGGAGCCTGGGCGGCATCTACGCGCGCGAGATCGCCAAGCGCATCTCGCTGCCGGTGCGGCAGGTCATCACCATCGGCACGCCGATCACCGGCGAGGCGACACAGACCAACGTCAGTCTGATCTACCGCTGGGTCAACGGTTCGCTGCCGGTGCTCGACGACGACTTCAAGTCGCGGCTCATCGCCGCACCGCAGGTGCCGACGACCTCGATCTACAGCCGCAGCGACGGCGTCGTCGCGTGGCAGGCCTGTGTGCAGCCCGAGGACCATCCGATGGTCGAGAACGTCGAGGTGGACGGCAGCCACTGCGGCCTGGTCTGGAACCCCGCGGTGCTCAAGGTCGTCGCGGATCGCCTATCCCATGCACCCGGCACGTGGCGTCGGTATGGCGACGGCGCCGATGTCGCCGCGGCGGTCACCGCCTAGCCAGTGAACTGGAAACGACGCTCGCGGCGCTCGCGCCGGTCGCGCGGATGAGCAGAAACGGGGTGCAGTCCAGAGCTGCACCCCGCTTCGGCTTTGGCACTTCGATTTTTGCCCTGTGGTCTCGACCTTTCGGTCTTGGCCTTGACGCATCGCGCGGGACCGGGTCCCGCGCGTTCCTGACGACTACCTGATCAACGCGATCAGGATGATGATGGGAATGGGCACACCCAGGAAAAAGAGCAGCAACGATCGCATGTGAGTTCTCCTTGTCTCAATCGATGAGGTCGCGTTGCCGGCCGCCGACGGTGGCCAGCAGGCTCGCGGTGAAAGCGCCGATCAGCAGCGCGACGACCATCCACAGCGCCGTCGTCAACGCCGTCTTGCGGGCCGCGTCCGCCGCTTCGCGGGCCCGGGTCTCCAGCGCCTGTGCTTCGGCGCGGGCGCGCTGCAGCGTCTCGGTGACGCGGCGTTCAGCTTCGGCCTGGGTCAGCCCCGTGCGTTGGGCCACGAGCTGCGACGCCGCCCGCGTGTCCTCCGGCGACAAGGTGCCACCATCGCGCAGCGCACGGACCAGCAGGCGGTTCAGCGACGCCGACGACTGCTCGTCCGCATGGACCATCGAGGCATCCGGCCATGCGCGCAGCGTGGCCGGGTTGGCGCCCGCAGGCGGCACCGAGGTCGCTGCCGTCGTTGTTGTCGCGGTGGGCGAGGGACGCAGCAGCGTGTCCACGTAGTAGCCGAAGTCGCCACTGCCGAGCGTGGTCCGGGCCGTCGCGCCCGCGGCGCCGCCCTTCGCGCCGGACTCATCGGTGGCCGCTCCGGCCGCCGCAGTCGCCGCCACGCCTGTCGCCGCCGTGCCGGCCGCTACCGCCGCGCCCTTCACGCCGATCCCGGCGATCGCGCCTACCGAGGCGCTCAGCACCGCAGCCGTGAACA
>NZ_DASVNZ010000175.1:0-1590 GCF_036486225.1 Roseateles sp.
CCGCGAAGACACCGTCCCCTACGAATGCGACGGCCTGACCGCCTACCGCGAGCAACCGCTGGTGGTCGCGCTGCCGGAGACCGAAGCCCAGGTCGCCGCGGTGCTGCGCGAGTGCCATCGCCTGAACGTGCCGGTGGTGGCGCGCGGCGCCGGCACCGGGCTGTCCGGCGGCGCGATGCCGCATGCCGAGGGCCTGACGCTGGCGCTGGCGAAGTTCAACCGCATCGTCGCGATCGATCCGCTGGCGCGGACCGCGCGCGTGCAATGCGGCGTGCGCAACCTGGCGATCTCCGAGGCGGCGGCCGCGCACGGCTTGTATTACGCGCCGGACCCGAGCAGCCAGATCGCCTGCACGATCGGCGGCAACGTCGCGGAGAACTCCGGCGGCGTGCATTGCCTGAAGTACGGCCTGACGCTGCACAACGTGCTCAAGGTGCGCGGCTTCACCGTCGAGGGCGAGCCGGTCGAGTTCGGCTCCGAGGCGCTGGACGCCGCCGGGCTGGACCTGCTCAGCGTCGTGATCGGCAGCGAAGGGATGCTGGCGGTGGTGACGGAGGTGGTCGTCAAGCTGACGCCCAAGCCGCAGCTGGCGCGCTGCATCATGGCCAGCTTCGACGACCTGCGGCGCGCCGGCGACGCGGTCGCGGCGATCATCGCGGCCGGCATCATCCCCGCCGGTCTGGAGATGATGGACAAGCCGATGACCGCGGCGGTCGAGGACTTTGTCCACGCCGGCTACGACCTGGACGCCGAGGCCATCCTGCTGTGCGAGAGCGACGGCACGCCGGAGGAGGTCGAGGAAGAGATCGGCCGCATGAGCGAGGTGCTGCGCGCGAGCGGCGCGACGCGGCTCGAGGTCAGCGAGAACGAGGCGCAGCGCCTGCGCTTCTGGAGCGGGCGCAAGAATGCGTTCCCGGCCTCCGGGCGCATCAGCCCGGACTACATGTGCATGGACTCGACGATCCCGCGCAAGCGGCTGGCCGACATCCTGCTGGCGATCCAGGAGATGGAACGCAAGTACGACCTGCGCTGCGCCAACGTCTTCCACGCCGGCGACGGCAACCTGCATCCGCTGATCCTGTTCGACGCGAACGATCCCGATCAGTTGCACCGCTGCGAGCGCTTCGGCGCGGACATCCTCGAGACCAGCGTCGCGATGGGTGGCACGGTGACCGGGGAACACGGCGTGGGCGTCGAGAAACTCAACAGCATGTGCGTGCAGTTCTCGCCGCAGGAGCTTGAACGCATGCTGGCCCTGAAGCGGGCCTTCGATCCGAAGGGGCTGCTGAACCCCGGCAAGGTGATCCCGACGCTGCAGCGCTGCGCCGAATACGGCCGCATGCACGTGAAGCGCGGCGCACTCTCATTTCCAGAACTGGAGCGATTCTGATGGCGGTGCAAGCAGCAGATGTCGCGGCGGCGGGTTCCGATCCGACCGCCGGCTTCGTCCCCGCGACGCAACTGATGGCCACGCTGGAGGCGATGGCGGCGCGTTTCGCCGAAGGCCGGCCGGTGCGTTTCACCGGACACGGCAGCAAGGACTTCTACGGCGGCCCGCTGGGCGACGCCGAACCGATGTCGACCTTGTCG
>NZ_DASVNZ010000185.1:0-10000 GCF_036486225.1 Roseateles sp.
AACGTGGCCTGCGCCGTTTCGCCGAGGAGCAGCGCGACGGCGTCGCACGCCTGCATCAACTGACGCAGGGCCGGCAATGGATCGAGATGCGCGGGCTGGTGCACCGCTGGCGCGGCGTGGCCGGCAGCCTGGCGATGCCGGGGCTGCTCGCCGCCGCGCAGCCGGTGGAATCGGCGCTGCGGCTCGGCAAGCAGGAAGACCTGATGGCGCTGGTGGACACGCTGGCGCTGGCCCTGCAGAACACGCTGGACGCGGTCGCGGAACTCGACGGCACGCCGTCCGGCTTCGCCGCGAGCGCGCCCATGCCGATGGCGGAACCGTCGGCCGCGGCGGTCGCCGTGGCGCAGGCCCTGCGCGAGAAGAAGACCTTGATCGACCGGCTGGCCGCGGCGCTCAAGCGCAGCGAGCTCGACGACGAGTCGCTGGCCGCTCTGCGCGCCGCCTTCGGCGCCGACCGTGTTGCGCCGCTGGCCCAGGCGCTTGATGATTTCGACTTCGACGCCGCGCTGCTGCTCCTGCAGTCGCTGCGCACGCAGCTGAACGCCGCCTCGGCCGCGGGCAACGGCGCGCAAGGGTGAGGCCATGACCGCCGACCATCGTCCCAAGCTGCTGCTCGTCGACGACGAGCCCGCCAACCTGCAGGTGCTGCGACATGTGCTGCAGGACGACTACCGGCTGCTGTTCGCGCGCGACGGGCAGAAGGCGCTGGAACTCGCGAAGACCGAGTCCCCGCAGCTCATCCTGCTGGACATCATGATGCCGGGCATGTCAGGCCTCGACGTCTGCCGGGTGCTGAAATCGCAGCCGGCGACGAAGCGTACGCCGGTGATCTTCGTCACCGCGCTGGCCGATTCGCGTGATGAGACCGAAGGCTTCGAGGCCGGCGCGGTCGACTACATCGCCAAGCCGGTGAGCCCGCCGGTCGTGCGCGCGCGGGTGCGCACCCACCTGTCGCTGGTGCGCGCCGACGAACTGCGCGAGACGCGGCTGCAGATCGTGCAGCGGCTGGGCCGCGCGGCCGAGTACAAGGACAACGAGACGGGCTGGCACGTGGTGCGGATGAGCCACTACTCCCAGCTGCTGGCGCTGGCCGCCGGCTGGACCGACCAGGAGGCCGATGACCTGCTGCATGCCGCGCCGATGCACGACGTCGGCAAGCTCGGCATTCCCGACGCGATCCTGCAGAAGCCCGGGCCGCTCACCGAAGCCGAGTGGACGGTGATGCGCCGCCACCCGGCCATCGGCGCCGAGATCCTCGGCGACCAGACGACGGGGCTGCTGGGCCTGGCGCGCCGCGTCGCGCTGGCGCACCACGAGAAGTGGGACGGCAGCGGCTACCCCGAGGGCCTGGCCGGCGAAGCGATCCCGCAGGAAGCCCGCATCGTCGCCATCGCCGACGTCTTCGACGCGCTGACCAGCATCCGGCCCTACAAGCCGGCGTGGCCCATCGAGCAGGCGGTCGAGCACCTGCGCGCACAGGCGGGCCGGCACTTCGACCCGGCGCTGGTGGAGCTCTTCATCGGCGTGCTGCCGCAGGTCCTGGAAGTGCGGGAGCGGTTCCTGGAAGAGGAATGAGCGCCGGGAGCCGGGCGCCCCGGTTATGACCCGCCCCCACAAGGTGATGCTCGCAATCCCCAGTCGCAGCGGCCCGAGGCGCGCGGGGCCGGAATAATCCGCCCCCATGGTGCTCAACTTCATCTGGATCGGGTTCTTCCTGATCGGCTTCGCGGTCGCGCTGGCGCGGCTGGTCCAGGGCGACCTGACCATCTTCACGCAGGTGCTCACCGGCATCTTCGACACCGCCAAGACCGGCTTCGACATCTCGCTCGGCCTGGTCGGCGTGATGAGCCTGTGGCTGGGCCTCATGAAGGTCGGCGAGAACGCCGGCGTGATCCAGCTGTTCGCCCGCGCGATGGGGCCGTTCTTCGGCCGCATCTTCCCGGAGGTGCCGCGCGGCCACCCCGCGGGCGGCTCGATGGTCATGAACTTCTCGGCCAACATGCTCGGCCTGGACAACGCCGCCACGCCGCTGGGCCTGAAGGCGATGAAGGAGCTGCAGGAGCTCAACCCGCAGAAGGACACCGCCAGCAACGCGATGATCATGTTCCTGGTGCTGAACACCGCGGGCATCACGCTGATCCCGACCTCGGTGATCGCGATCCGCCAGGCGATGGCGGTCGATCAGGGACTGGTGGGTTTCAACGCGGCGGACATCTTCCTGCCGACGCTGGTGGCGACCTTCATCTCCTTCATGTCGGGGTTGATCGCGGTGGCCTGGGTGCAGCGTATCAACCTGTTCAGCGCGCCGGTGCTGGTGTTCGTCGGCGGCTTCATCGCGATCATGGCGGCGGTCTTCGGCTGGCTGCACAGCTATCCGCCGGAGGTGATGTCGCAGTACATCGGCCTGCTCGGCAGCGGCGTGATCCTGAGCATCATCGTGATGTTCATCGCCGTCGGCGCGTGGCGCCGCATCAACGTCTACGAGTCCTTCGTGGAGGGCGCCAAGGAAGGCTTCGGCGTCGCGATCCAGATCATTCCCTACCTGATCGCGATCCTGGTGGCGATCTCGGTGTTCCGCACGACGGGCTGCATGGAGTTCGTCGTGAAGGGCATCGCCGCCGGCGTGGCGGCGATGGGGCTGCCGACGGACTTCGTGCCGGCGCTGCCGGTCGGGCTGATGAAGACGCTGTCGGGCAGCGGCGCGCGCGGGCTGATGGTGGACGTGCTCAAGACCTACGGCGTCGACAGCTTCGAGGGCAAACTGGCCGCGATCATCCAGGGCTCGACCGAGACCACCTTCTACGTGCTGGCCGTCTACTTCGGCAGCGTCAACATCAAGAAGACGCGCTACGCGCTGACCTGCGGACTGCTGGCCGACGTCGTCGGCCTGGTCGGCGCGATCCTGGTGGGGTACTGGTTCTTCAAGTGAGGCGGCGCGCGCCTCAGTCGACGCGATTGCGTCCGCTCGCCTTGGCGCGATAGAGCGCCTCATCGGCGCGCGCGAGCAGCGCGTCCAGGCCGGCATCCCCCGCCTGCGCCCAGGCGACACCGAGGCTGGCCGTGCACGGCGGGATGCCGGGCTCCGGCACGTGCGACGCCAACGCGATCCGCACGCGCTCCGCCGAGGCGCGCGCCGAGGCGGCGTCGGTGGAGGGGAGCAGGATCACGAACTCCTCGCCGCCATAACGGCCGAGCCGGTCCGTCACGCGCAACTGCTCCCGCATCACCGCGACCGCGCCGGCCAGCACCCGGTCGCCGGCCTGGTGCCCGTGCCGGTCGTTGACCAGCTTGAAGTGGTCGATGTCGAGCAGCAGTAGCGACAGCGGCTGACCGTAGCGCTGCCAGCGGTCGAACTCCTCGCCGCCGGCCTGCAGGACCGCGCGCCGCGTCAACGCGCCGGTCAGCGCATCGCGCGTGGCGAGCAGCTCGAACTCCTCGCGTACACGCTCGCTGGCCATCAGCAGCACGCCCACGCTCAGCAGCAGCACGCTGAAGCAGTAGCTCGCGATGTAGGTCGTCTGCACCGCCGTGGTCGCGAAGCGCGACGACTGCGCGCCGTCGACCCAGAACGTCGCCGCGCCGCGCGCGATGAGCACGAGCGCCTGCAACAGCAGGGTCGCGCCGATCAGCCTTGCGGCGAAGCCGCGGCCGTCGCGCAGGATCAGCCGCGCGTGCGCGAGCACGCAGGCCGTCATCGTCCCGGTGAACACCACCATGCGTACGCGGTAGTCCGGCCAGATCAGGAACCCGGTCAGCACGGCCAGGCTGAGCAGCCCGATCGCGCCCCACAGGCGCCAGGTCACGCGTTGTCCGAAGAAGCGTTGCGAGCCGAAATAGAACAGCCCGCAGCCGGCGAGCAGCAGCGCGTTGCCGGCCTGCGCGACGACGAACTCCGGCAGCAGCCCCTGCAGCGCGTAGACGCCGGCGGCGAGTGCGCAACTCATCGGCGCGAACGCCCAGGGCAGCAGTCCGCGGATCGTCGAGGGGTAGTTGCGCCGCACGCCGATCAGGACGCCGCCCATGACCGCCGCCATCAGCGCGGTCATGACGGTGATCGAGCGGGGATCGAGCGGCATCTGGCCGGCAGTGTAGGTCGCGCCCATGACGGGACAGCCGTCGCCGACCCGCCACCCCCGTGCGGGGACCGCCAACCGCCCGTTCGCCTACATCGACTTGAACAGGTGCACGTAGGCCCGGCTCACGGGCAGCTCGTTCGCATGGCCGCGCACCCTCACGAACAACCGGCTCAGTTCGTCGCGGCGCGTGCCCGAGACATGGTCCAGGTTCACGATCGTCGAGCGGTGCACCTGCCAGAAGCGTTCGCCGTCGAGCTGCGCGGCGAGTTCATGGATCGGGGTGCGGATCAGGTACTCGGTCGTCGCGGTCTGGACGCAGGTGTACTTGTCGTCGGCGCGGAAGAAGAGCACCTCGTCGACGGGGACCTGGTGCATCAGGTCGCCCTGCGTCGCGCGCACCCAGCGCAGGAGTGCGGAAGGTTTGGCCGTCGCGCCGGCCGGTGCGTTCAGGTGCTGCAGGGCGGCGAGCAGCCGCGCGTCCGCGCCGCCCACGCCGTCATCGCCTGCCGCGCCCGACCCCGCCTTCGCTAGCGCGCGACGGATGCGCTCGACCGTGCGTCCGAGGCGGTCCGCCTCGACCGGCTTGAGCACGTAGTCGATCGCCTCCTGCTCGAAGGCCTGCACCGCGTACTGGTCGTAGGCGGTGACGAAGACCACGCGCGTCGCGCCCTCGATGCCCTCGGCGACCTCGAGCCCGGTCAGGCCCGGCATCTGGATGTCCAGGAAGGCGAGATCCGGCTGCAGCGCCGCGATCTGTTCGGCGGCCTCCTGGCCGTTGCGGGCGATGTGGACGATGTCCAGCTCCGGCCACACGGCCGCCAATCGCTCCGCGAGGGCGCGGGCCAGGTGGGGTTCGTCGTCGGCGATCAGCGCGGTGGGTGCGGTCATGGTCGGCATGGAGGAGGGAGGAAGAATCAAGCGGTCCGGCGGTCCGAGGTTCAGACGTCCAACGGCACGCGCAGCGTGACGCGGCAGCCGGGTTCGGCGGGCTCGAGGGTCAGCGACGCGCGGTCGCCGTAGTGCGTCATCAGGCGCTCGCGCAGGTTGACCAGTGCGATGCCGTTGCCGGCGCGGCGCGAAGCGCCCGGACCGACACCATCGTCGCGCACCTCGATCACCAGGAAGCCGCCGTCCAGCGCGGCGTCGACGCGCACGGTGCCGCCCTCGATCTTGGGTTCGAGGCCGTGATGGACCGCGTTCTCGACCAGCGGCTGCAGCAGCATCGGCGACAGCGGCACGAGGCGGGCCTCGGGCGTGGCCCGGATCTCGAAACGCAGGCGGTCTTCCATGCGCGTCTGCAGCACCGTCAGATAGGCGGTGGCCAGCGCGAGTTCGTCGTCCAGCGGCCCCGTCTCCCGCCGCAGCCCCCCCAGCGACGCCCGCAGGTAGGCGGTGAAGGCGCCCAGCATCTCCTTGGCCTTGGGCGCGTCGTAGTCGATCAGCGAGTGGACGTTGGCCAGCGTGTTGAACAGGAAGTGCGGCTCGATCTGGCCCTGCAGCAGGCGCAGCTGCGCCTCGGTGGCGCGGCGCTCGGCGGTGAGCTGCCGGTTCTTCGCCGCGAACCAGTGGTGCAGCCCGAAGGTGATGCACAAGGACAGCGCCGAGGTGATGCCGATGATCTTCCCGCCCTGGGACCAGTCCATCCGGACCCAGCTCCCCAGTCCGGCCAGCCACATGCCCGGCACCCAGCCGATCAGCACGCCCAGCAGGGGCACGGCGGAGAAGAAGACGGTGCGCTTCCAGTCCGCCCACGCGCGGACGCGGGCGCGGCCGCCGAAGAGCGGCACGAGGATCGTGAACAGCGTCTGGATGAGCACGCCGATGATCACGCAGACGATGACGTTCTTCCAGTACCACCAGGCCCAGACCCCGGGATCGGTCCAGCGGGCGCTGCGGGCGTTCATGACGAAACCCAGGACCGTGAACCCGACCGCCAGCGCGCAGGAGAACAGCAGCGTCCAGACCCACTGCAGCCATTCGGGGCCGCTGGGCTGGACGTCGTTGCTCAGCCAGGCATGCCAGGAGGCACGCAGTCGGCGGGCATCGCGCCAGAGGGGACGGGACGGGGCGGGAGTCATGCGCTGCAGTGTAGGGAGCCGTCGCGGCCGGCCGGCCGGGGGAAACGACGGATCGACAGCGCGCCGGGCGGATCGACGGCGGAAGGCGTGGACGAGCGGTCGCCGGTCATGTTCCGAACATGCCCTGACCTTTGACAGCGGGCGGGACGTGTGGTGTCCAATAGCCCGCACATTCCCCGGAGACCCGCATGAGCTACATCCTGCTGATCAACGAACCTGTCGGCCAGCGCGAAGCGCGCACGCCGGAAGAAGGCCGCGAAGCCTATGACCGCATGACCGCCTACGCCGACCAGCTCCAGGCCAAGGGTCTGCTGCACGCGGCGCAGTCGCTGCAGTCGGTGAACGGATCGACCCGCGTCGCCAAGCGCGACGGCCGCATGACGGCGATCGACGGTCCGTTCGCCGAGGCCAAGGAGATGGTCGGCGGCTTCTTCTGGCTGAACGTGAAGACGCGCGAAGAGGCGCTGGCGATCGCCCGCGAGTGCCCGGCGGCGGAGTGGTGCACGGTGGAGGTCCGCTCGATGGTGCCCTGCTACGCGGAGTCGAAGGCCTGAAGAATTTGTCGAGGGCCGCGCGACGGTCTGTCGAAACCGGCGGGGCCTGCGCGTCGTGGGAGTGTGGATACCCACCGCATTCCCCCAACCCCGACCCTGGAGCTTCCTCATGCGCCACAAGCAGATCTTCGTGAACCTTCCCGTCAAGGACGTCGAGCGCAGCAAGCGCTTCTACGGCGCGATGGGTTACGAGTTCAATCCGCAGTTCTCCAACGAGCAGGCCTTGTCGATGGTCATCTCGGACGACATCTACGCGATGCTGCTGGTGGAGGAGTTCTTCCAGACCTTCACGCCGCGCAGGATCTCGGACGCGCATGCGACGACCGAGGTGCTGACCTGCCTGTCCTGCGAGAGCAAGGCGCAGGTGGACGAGCTGATCGCCAAGGCCCTGGCCGCCGGCGGCACCGTGCCACGCGAGCCGCAGGACATGGGGTTCATGTACTCGCAGGCGTATGCCGACCCGGACGGGCACATCTGGGAGCTGATGTACATGGACATCACGCAGTTCCCCGGCGCCTGAGGACGGGACGGGCCGCGCCCGACGGCGCGGCGTCCGCGGCGTCCGCGGCGGCATGTCCTGCGGCAGGGGCCGGCCTGAGGCCGTACGATCGCGCGCATGACCGACGAGACCCATCGCGCGATCACGACCGTCTGGCGGCAGGAGTCCGCCAAGATCATCGGCGCCCTGTCGCGGCTGACGCGCGACGTGCCGTTGGCGGAGGAATTGGCGCAGGACGCGCTGGTTGCCGCGCTGGAGACCTGGCCCCGGCAGGGCCTGCCGGACAAGCCCGCCGCCTGGCTGATGACCACGGCCAAGCACCGTGCGCTGGACCGCCTGCGCCATGTGAAGCTGAGCGGCGACAAGCTCGAACAGCTCGGCCATGAGCTGGACGCACGCGAGGCGATGATCGTGCCGGACTTCGTCGACCACCTGGACGACGACCGCGCGGCGCGCGAGATCGGTGACGACGTCCTGCGGCTGATGTTCTGCGCCTGCCACCCGGTGCTGAGCCTGGAAGCGCGCGTGGCGTTGACGCTGAAGATGGTGGCCGGCCTGACGACAGGCGAGATCGCCCGGGCCTACCTGCAATCGGAGCCGACGGTGGCGCAGCGGCTGGTCCGCGCGAAGCGCACGCTGGGCGAGGCGAACGTGCCCTTCGAGCTGCCGCGCGGCGAGGCGCTGACCGAACGGCTCGCCGCCGTGCTGGAGGTGCTCTACCTGATCTTCAACGAGGGCTACGCCGCGACCAGCGGCGAGCGCTGGATCCGGCAGGACCTGTGCGACGAAGCGCTGCGGCTGGCGCGCATGCTGGTGAAGCTCGCGCCGCGCGAGGGCGAGGTGCTGGGTCTGCTGGCGCTGATGGAGCTGCAGTCCTCACGCGCCGCGGCGCGCGTCGATGCGCAGGGGCAGCCGGTGCTGCTGCTGGAGCAGGACCGGTCGACCTGGGATGCGGCGGCGATCGAACGCGGCCTGACGGCGCTGGAAGCGGCCGATCGCCTGGCCGCTGAGCTGGACGACGGACACGGCCTGGGGCCGTATGCGCTGCAGGCGGCGATCGCGGCCTGCCACGCGCGGGCGCGTCGCGCCGAGGACACCGAATGGCCGCGCATCGCCGCGCTCTACGAAGCGCTGGCGGTGCGGCAGCCGTCGCCCGTGGTGGAGCTCAACCGCGCCGTCGCGCTGGCCATGGCCTTCGGCCCCGCGGTCGGTCTGGAGATCGTCGACCGCCTGATGGAGGAACCCGCGCTGAAGCAGTACCACTGGCTGCCCAGCGTGCGCGCGGACCTGCTGTCCAAGCTCGGTCGCAATGCCGAAGCGAAAGAGGAATTCGAACGCGCCGCCGCGATGACCGGCAACGAGCGCGAGCGCGAGCTGCTGCTCAAGCGGGCGAGGGAGCAAGGGCACTGAGGCCCCTGCGGGTCAGAGCAAGGTGACGCCCGCCTGCCTGGCGGCCGACCTCATGCCTTTGTCGACGGTGGCCAGCGAGGCGCCGGTCTTCCGGGCCAGATCCAGATAAAGCGCATCGAACCCCTGCGCGTGAAGCCCGAGTCCGAGCTCCACATGCTCCGTCAATGGATCTCGCCCTCCGGCATCGCCCACGTCAAGGCCACACATGCGTCAACGACCACAGTAACCACCGCGCGCCTCCCGGATCCAAGCCGCCACGTCCGAGCCCCCCGGCATGGGATCAAGCACCTCCGGACACTCTGCGTAGAGAGCGAGCAGGCGCTCCGGCATGTCCGGCGCCGGACGCCCCGATCCACGCCATTTCTCTGGATCCCTCGCATCCTCGGGCCACGGCGCCATCTTTCCTTCGTCCCGCTTGCGGATGAGCTCTCGAAGAAATTGGAGGTGGCGCTGAGCGCCTTCGGACAGGGGTCGCGGTGGACTGATTGCCGGAGCGTTGGCGACGGGTGCGAGCGCAGCCAGATGTGGAGCGTCGATCTTCGGATCGTCGACGAATGAGTGCATGAAGCCTCCTAACAGGCAGGTGCGAAAGAGACGTTCATTCTTTGCACGAGCCGGACAGGTCGACTTTCACCCACGTTCTTTTTTCGGTGAAATCGCCACGCAGGTTTTTGTGTATCTGATCAAGACGCGCGCCGTTGACGCGCACGATCAATCCGGCGAATCGCCCTCGCCTTCGCTCTCGTCGGTGAGCCAGGTGCCCGCCATCGCGGCGCTCTTGCGCTCGCGCTTGGCGGCGTACATCGCGGCGTCGCTGCGCGCCATCAACGTCTCCAGCGTGTCGCCGTCCTGGCGCTGCGCGGCGCCGATGCTGATGCTCACCTGCAGGCCCTCGGATACCGTCGACCAGTCGTGCTTGCGCACCGCCTCGTCGAGCCGGAGGCAGGCCTGCTGCGCGATGTCCTCGGTCGCGCCGCGCAGCAGCAGCACGAACTCGTCCCCCGCCAGCCGCGCGGCGACGTCGTGCTCCCGCACGTGCTGACGCATCAGCCGCGCGATCTGGCTCAGCACCTGGTCGCCGACCAGGTGCGAGTGCCGGTCGTTGACCTGCTTGAAGTGGTCGACGTCGATCAGCGCCAGGCTCACCACGCCGCCGCCCGCGAGCTGCGCCCGCGCGTGATCCTCGAAGCTGCGGCGATTCGCGAGCTCCGTCAGCGGATCCTCCATCGACAGCTTCTCCAGCCGCAGCGCTTCGTCCGCGAGCTGCGCGCGGTCGCGCTCGCTGCGGCGCGCGTCCAGCTGCCATTGCACCGTCGCCTCGCGGCTCGCGAGACTGGCGATGCGCACGCGCGCCTCGCGCTCGCGCAGCGCGCGCATCCGCTG
>NZ_DASVNZ010000189.1:0-2246 GCF_036486225.1 Roseateles sp.
CTGCCCCCGAGACGGCCCCGGCGATCACGCCCGTGCCGACGCCGGCGCTGCTGGGCGTCGAGCTCGCGCAGACCCATGTGATCCCGCCCGGCGGCCGCACGCTGCAGTCGCCCAACGAAGTCAAGCTCAACAAGAGCCGCAAGCTGCAACTGGTGGCCGACCGCGCGGCGCTGCTGATGCTGCAGCCCGACGTGGCGGACGGCGCCGTCGTCACGCTGCGGGTCCGCGCAAAGCTGGCCGACGGCCGCACGCTCGGCCCGCTGACGATGAACGCGCCGGCGCGCCTGCCGACCTCGGACGGCGGCGGTGTCGCGTACTCGTCGGTCAAGTACAGCGCGCTGCTGCCCAAGGAATGGGTGCAGATCGGCACGACGCTGGAGGTCGGCCAGACCGATTTCTCCTCGCCCCGCGCGATCGCGCTGACGGTCACGCCGGCCACCACGCTCAAGCTGAACACGGTGCCGATCTACCTCTTCGGCGCGCGTGCCGCGCAGTCGGTGGTGCCGGACTTCAATCTCGGCGCGTCCTCGACCGCCGGTTATGCGATCGACGCCGAATACCGCGAGAAGCTGCCCGTTGCGAAGCTCGACGCGCGCATCGCGGGCGCGATCACCATCGACCAGTTGGCCGTGCCCGGCCGCAACGACGACAAGTTCTGCTATCCGGCGATGACGGTCTCCTCGTGGGCCGACTTCCGCGCCATCGACAGCGACACCAACGCCCGCCTGCTGCGCGTGCTGCGCGACATGCGCGGCTGGACGGCCAACCGCGACCGGGCATTCGCGTCGGGCTTCTACGGCTTCATCCAGACCGTCAGCGGCGGCAAGCAGGTCGCGGCCACGACCGGCGGCGGCCTGGGCGGCCTCGGCGTGGCCGTGTCGGGCGGGGACACCCGGCCCGAGACGATCTACTCGGCCGTCTTCCACCACGAGATGGGCCATGCCTACGGGCTGCCGCATGCGGACACGGCGGCGGAGGCGGGCGACGATCCGTATCCGCAGGGCACCAAGAGCGGCTCCGCCTGGGGCTTCGACAGCGTCAGGCAGCAGCTGCTGACGACGCGTGAGTTCAGCGGTCAGTCCTGCGACAACCGCACCGTCAACGGCGTCTGCTACCAGCGCACGCCGATGTCGGGCGGCGAGGAAGACAGGAATGCCCAGAGCTACCGGTGGAATGCGTTCTCGGATTACCAGGCGGCGATCCTGCAACAAGGCTTCCTGGACAAGCTGTTCCCGGACGCGAGCTTCGACGGCGGCTACAAACGCTGGAACCGCACGACCGGCGCCTTCGAGAAGGTCACCGGCGAGGACCGCGCGCGCGCCGGCACGGACGTGCTGCAGCTCGACCAGCAGGTGCAGACGGTCATCGGGACGGTGTCCCACTTCAACGCCGCGCCGACGGCCAGCACGATGGTCGTGACGCCGGCGTGGACCGGCAACCTGCCGCAGCGCGTCGACCCGACGGTGCAGGCCGACGTGGACCGCATCCTGAGCGACAAGCCCGGCGGCTGGAACGGCTACTACTGCGTCAACAGCGGCTGCGACTACACGCTGGTCGCGACCTATGCGGACGGCTCGGTGCTGCGGCATCTGCTGCCGATCGGCTACCGCGACTGGAACAAGCCCAACGACGCGACCGGCTACAAGCGCGGCGCGAAGGACGCGACCAGCGCGGACAACTTCTCCACCTATGCGGTGAACCTGCCCACCGGCCGGGGCGGCCTGGTGAAGCTGCAGCTGTTCAGCACGCCGCATGGTTCCCAGTGGCAGACGCGTTTCACGGTGCTGAACGCCGCGGACCTCGGCGGCAGCCTGCCGCTGGTCAACGAGTGGACGCCGGCCGACGCCAACACCGGCGGCCGCGGCGCCGCGGGCACGACGCAGTTCGACGCGGCGTCCTGCAAGGTCGGCGCCGTGGTGAAGCGCCCTGCGCGCTGAGCGGCAACACCTGACCCCACGAACCGCGCGCAGTCCATGCGCGCGGTCCACCTGCGAGCCCCTTCGCCACCTGTGGCAGGGCTGAATCAGGTGTAAGACTTGGTCAGGCATGAATGCGCTTTCAAGCCTGATCCACGATCATCGCGGCCCGATCCGATCTGCTCCTCGCCCGTGATGAACTGTCCTCGCCCGCCGCATCTGCTTCCGTCCGTCGTCGCCCTGATCGCAGCCGCCGCCATGGCCGCCTGCGGCGGTGGCGGTGGCGACAAGGACACCACGCCCACGCCCACTCAAGGCACGACGCCGGGC
>NZ_DASVNZ010000194.1:0-11208 GCF_036486225.1 Roseateles sp.
GCCGCCGTTGGGATCGACACGGCCGTCGGGCTTGCTCATGAAGCCGCGCTGGAAGCGCAGGATGCCGTCGACCGTCAGCGGGCCGCACAGGCCGTCGACGCGGCCACGATAGAGATGGCGGGCCGTCAGCAGACGCTGTACGGATTCGACGTCGGCCTTGCGGTTCTTGCCGGCGGCGCCGACGGAGTCGATGAGATGGGCTTGCACGCGAGGATCCCCTTGCTGTCTGAAGTCGGATGGCGATTGCATTCTGGGCATCCGTCACCGACCGCGACATTGACCAAGGTCACGCGCACGGCTTCGCGTCCCTCGCAGCTGTGACGGGCGGTAACGCGGAACGCCCAAAGCACGCGGACCGCCCAAAGCACGCGGACCGCCCAAGCGCCCCGGGGCGCTCGTCGCGCCCGGACCGCCTGTCTCGCCCGCTCAGGCCGCCGAGGCGGCGCCGACCAGTTCGCAGAAGCGTGCCATGTCGACGTTGCCGCCGCTGATGACGATGCCGACGCGCTGGCCCTTCAACTGGTCCTTCATCGCTTTCGCGGCGGCGAAGCCCAGGCAGCCGGTCGGCTCCACCAGCATCTTCATCCGCGACGCGAAGAAGCCCATGGCGTCGACCAGTTCCGCGTCGGTGGCGGTGAGGACGTCGTCGACATGCTGGCGGATCAGCGCGAAGGTGATGTCGCCGAGGTGCGGCGTCTGCGCGCCGTCGGCGATGGTGCGCGGCGTGTCGATGGTGACGATGGTTCCGCTGCGGAAGGATTGCTGGCCGTCATTGCCCGCCTCGGGTTCGACGCCATACAGCTTCGCCTGGGGCGACAGCGCGCGGGTCGACAGCGCCGTGCCCGACAGCAGCCCGCCGCCGCCCAGCGGCGCGAAGACGGCGTCGAGCGGACCGACCTCGTCGAACAGCTCCTTCGCGGCGGTGCCCTGCCCCGTCAGCACGTCGGGATGGTCGAACGGCGGGATCAGGGTCAGGCCGTGCTTCTCGGCGAGGTCGCGACCGATCTGCTGGCGGTCCTCGGTGTAGCGGTCGTAGAGGACGACCTGGCCGCCGTAGCCGCGCGTGGCGGCGATCTTGGCGGCGGGCGCGTCCTGGGGCATGACGATGGTCGCCGGCATGCCGAGGATGCGCGCCGACAAGGCGATCGCCTGCGCGTGGTTGCCCGATGAGAACGCGACCACGCCGAAGCGGCGCTGCTCCGGCGTGAAGCGCGACAGCGCGTTGAACCCGCCGCGGAACTTGAACGCGCCCATGCGCTGGAAGTTCTCGCACTTGAAGAAGACCTGCGCGCCGAACAGCTCGTCGACGGTGCGCGAGGTCAGCACCGGCGTGCGATGCGCGTGGCCTTCGATGCGGCGGGCGGCGGCCTCGACGTCGTCGTAGGTCGGAAGGGCCACGGGCGTGGCGGCGGTGGGGGACGTGGCGCTCATCTCGACTCCTGAACGAAGGGCCGGAGCATCATGCCGCAGCGCTGTATCGGAACAGTGTCGGGCCAGCCATTCAGCCTTGCGATTCAGGCCTGCCACACCCCGTAGCCCGCCTCGCGCAGGCCGATGGCCAGCTCGACCTCCATCTCCCGCGCGGCCTCGTAGGGCATCGGGTTGTAGACCTCGTAGAGCTGCGGCAGCAGGCGCAGGCCGTAATCGAAGACGTAGCGGTTGGACTGGATGCCGGCCTTGTGCTTGTCGAAGCGCAGGTCGGGATCCAGCCCCGTCATGCCGACGTAGACGAAAGGCATGCCGAGCCGGTAGTCCGGATTCGCCTTGCGGAAACGCGGCTCGTTCCAGACCTGGTCGGCGAGCTCGACGACGTAGACGTAGTGATGATGGCGCTTCTCGCGCGGCGCCTTGACGGCGGGCTTCGTGCCCGGCTTCGTCGCCCGTTTGACCGCGGGCTTGGCGGCGGTTTTGGCAGCAGGCTTCGCGACGGTCTTCTTCGACGCCGCGACAATGGTCTTCTTGTTCCGCTGCCCGCCCTCGCCTGCCATGCCGCTGTCCCCTTATCTCGATACCGCCCCGGTGCTTGCCGAGCGCGTCTTCGTCCATGACTCCGCCCAGGTGATCGGCGACGTCACCCTCGGCCCCGACAGCTCGGTCTGGTGCAACACCGTGCTGCGCGGCGACGTGAACCGCATTGTGATCGGCACCGGCACCAACGTGCAGGACCTGACGATGGGCCATGTCTCGCACAAGAACCCGAAGAAGCCGGAAGGCTCGCCGCTGATCATCGGCGACCACGTGACGGTCGGGCATTCCGTCATCCTGCACGGCTGCCGCATCGGCAACGAGTGCCTGATCGGCATGGGCAGCATCGTGATGGACGACGTCGTTATCGAGGACCGCGTGATGCTGGGCGCCGGCAGCCTGGTGTCGCCGGGCAAGGTGCTCAAGAGCGGCCACCTCTACATCGGCCGGCCCGCGATGCCCGTGCGCGAACTCACCGCCGACGAGATCGCCTACCTGAAGTACTCCGCCGAGCACTACATCCGGGTGAAGGACAACTACCTGCGAGGCTGATCGGCTGAGCGGCTTCTCATGGACCAGTCCAGCCTCTTCGACGACCTCGACCCGCCCGCCGACGCGCTGCCCGAAGGCATGGCGTATCGCTCGGGCTTCCTGTCACCGGACGAGGAAGGCGCGCTGATCGCGCTGATCCGCTCGCTGCCGCTCGAGGCCGCGCAGTACAAGGAGTACACCGCGCGACGGCGCGTCGTCAGCTATGGCGGCAGCTTCGACTACGACGCCAACCGCCTGCGCCCGACGCAGGCGCTCATCGAGGAACTGCAGCCGCTGCGAGATCGCGTCGCGGAGTGGGCTGGCGTTGCACCGGACGCGCTCGTGCATGCGCTGGTGGCCGAGTACTCGCCCGGGACGCCGCTGGGCTGGCATCGCGACGTGCCCGACTTCGAGGAGGTCTTCGGCGTGTCGCTGGGCGCTTCCGCGACGCTGCGCTTCCGGCCCTACCCGCCCGATGCGCCCAAGCGAGGCGACGTCATCAAGGTGAGCGTCGAACCGCGATCGATCTACGCGTTGCGAGGTCCGGCGCGCTGGGCGTGGCAGCACAGCGTCGCGCCGGTGGAGCGTCTGCGCTGGTCGATCACGTTCCGCACCGCGCGGCGGGATCGTTGAAGGCAGGCGACCGCCCGATGCAGACGATCATCCGCTGATCGCACGTCGACGCGCCGCGCCTTCTCGACGCGCTTGACCATGCGTGCGCGGCGCCACTACGATCACAACCGCTCCGCAGTTTTCTCGACTGCATCGGGCCGTAAGCGTTTACGTCAGCCAACGCGCAACCCCACTGGCATTCCGACGCCTCGGCGTCGTGCCGGCTTGCGCACAGGCATACCATGACCACGCATACCACCACGGTCCGTTCCACGCTCAACCATCTGAGCTTCCCCTCCCACGACGTTCCCGCGACTGCCGCGTTCTTCGAGCAGTTCCTCGGCTTTGCCGTGCTCGCCATGGGCAGCAGCCGCGTCGTGAAGAAGGACGCCCTCGACATCGTCCTCGAGGACGCCCGCGATCGCGACATCCACTGGCCCGGCAACTTCCACATCGGCGTCGAGGTGTCGACGATGGCCGACCTCCGACGCATCCACGCCGACATGGTCGGCGCGGGCGTGCCGATGGAAACCGAGCTCATCTCGCATGCACGAGGCTCGCGCTTCTTCTGCTGGATGCCCGGTCGCCTGATGCTGGAGGTGAACACCCGCGAGGACGCGGCACCGGAGTTCCGCAGGACTTTCGCGAGCCAGCAGGGCTGACGCTCAACGACTGAAGGCTGAAGGCTGACGGACCAAGCCTGGCGACTCAAGCCGCCGGCTTGGCCTTCTTCGGCTTGGCGGCCGCGTCGTTCAGCGCCGCGGCCGCCTTGAACAGCGCCTTCAACGCCGCCTCGTCGATCTTCTCGCCCTGGCGGATGTCGATGGCGCGGCGCGCGTTGCCGTCCAGGCTCGAGTTGAAGAGCCGGGACGGATCCGCCAGCTTCGCCCCCTTCGCGAAGGTCATCTTCACGACCTCCTTGTAGGTCTCGCCGGTGCAGATCTGGCCGTTGTGCTCGAACACCGGCGTGCCGCGCCATTTCCAGGTCTCCTCGACGCCCGGCACCGCCTCTCTCATGAGCTTGCGCAGCCGCGCGAGCATCTCGCCGCGCCAGTCGCCCAGCTCCGCGATGCGGGCATCGATCATCCTGGCAGCGTCCACGCCGGGGACCTTGTCGTCGCTCGTCGCGGCGCTTCTGAAGGTGCTCTTGGCAACCGGCTTGACCGGCTTCTTCGCCACGTACGTCGCGGCGTGCTTGGCAGAGTGCTTCACGGCGCCGGTCAAGGGCTTCTTCTTCGGATCGGTGGTGCTGGGCATACGCGTCTCCGGGGTCAGGTCTTGAGCTGCTGGATACGGATCATGTTGCCCGCTGGGTCGCGCACGCCGAAATCGCGCACACCGTAGGGCTGGTCGATGGGCTCCTGCACGATCTCCGCGTCCCGCGACTGCAGGCGCTGGAAGGTCGCGTCCAGGTCCTTCGCGCCGAGCAGCAGCATCGCGTAGGTGCCCTTGGCCATCATCTCGGCGATGGTGCGCTTCTCCTCGTCGGTGAGACCGGGCGTGGCGTTCGGCGGGAACAGGACGATGGAAGTGTCCGGCTTGCCCTTCGGCCCGATCGTGATCCAGCGGTTGCCGCCGAAGGCGACGTCCTTGCGGATCTCGAAGTCCAGCCCGTCGCGGTAGAAGGCCAGCGACTCCTCGGCGTCCGTGTGCGGCAGGAAGGTCGAGTGGATGGTGATGTCCATGCTTGTCTCCAAAAGAGTGATTCCAGATGACTGATGTCAGAGGGCTTGGCGGCCGTCGCCGCCCGGTTCCGGACCCTTGGAACGCAGTCTAGGGGGACGACTTCTCCGGCGCTTCTCGATTCCTGATCGGACGCGTCACCTGCTTGGCGACGCAGGACGGCAGGCCTTCGGTCTCGGCCGCGGCGTCGCGGCGGTAGACGCTGGGCGGCACGCCGACCAGCTCGGCGAAACGCGTGCTGAAGGTGCCCAGCGACGAGCAACCGACCTCGAAGCAGATCTCGGTGACGCTGAGGTCGCCGCGGCGCAGCAGCGCCATGGCGCGTTCGATGCGGCGCGTCATCAGGTAGGCGTAGACGGACTCGCCGTAGGCCAGCCGGAACTGCCGGCTCAGGTGCCCGGCCGACATGCCGATGCCCGACGCGAGTGCCTCGACGTCCAGCGGCTGGGCGTACTCGCGGTCGATGCGGTCGCGCACGCGCCGCAGGCGCGCGAGGTCGCGCAGGCGGGTGTCGGAGGACTCGGGAGAACTCATCCGGCCATCCTATCCGCCGGCCCGGTCTCACCCGGGTCGCAGATGACGCCCGCGATAATGCTGGATAACCCGCAGAAGAGTCATCGCATGGAAATCAAGGTCAACTTTCTCGACAAGCTTCGCCTGGAAGCCAAGTTCGATGATTTCACGGTCATCGCCGACCAGCCCATCCGCTACAAGGGCGACGGCTCGGCGCCGGGCCCGTTCGACTATTTCCTGGCCTCCTCGGCCCTGTGCGCGGCCTACTTCGTCAAGCTGTACTGCGTCACCCGCGACATCCCGACCGAGCACATCCGCCTCTCGCAGAACAACATCGTCGACCCGGAGAACCGCTACCAGCAGATCTTCAAGATCCAGGTCGAGCTGCCCGCGGACATCTCCGAGAAGGACCGCCTGGGCATCCTGCGCTCCATCGACCGCTGCACGGTCAAGAAGGTGGTGCAGGCCGGGCCGGAGTTCATCATCGAAGAGGTCGAGAACCTCGACGCCGACGCGCAGGCCCTGCTGACGCTGAATCCGGATGCGACGGCCGCCACCTACATCCCGGGCAAGGACCTGCCGCTGGAGCAGACCATCGCCAACATGACGGCGATCCTGGCGAACCTGGGCATCAAGATCGAGATCGCCTCCTGGCGCAACCTGGTGCCCAACGTGTGGTCGCTGCACATCCGCGACGCGCATTCGCCGATGTGCTTCACCAACGGCAAGGGCGCCACCAAGGAAAGCGCCCTCGCCTCGGCCCTGGGCGAATACATCGAGCGCCTGAACAACAACCACTTCTACGCCGGCGTGTTCTGGGGCGAGGACATCGCCAACGCGCCCTTCGTGCACTATCCCGACGAGCGCTGGTTCAAGCCCGGTCCTGACGATGCCATCCCGGAAGGGTTGCTCGACGAGCGCTGCCTCGCCTGGTACGACCCCGACGGCGAGCTGCGCGCCTCGCACCTGATCGACACCAACTCCGGCAACGTGGCGCGGGGCATCTGCGCGCTGCCCTACGTGCGGCGGTCCGACGGCCAGACGGTCTATTTCCCGTCCAACCTCGTCGAGAACCTGTACGTCAGCAACGGCATGAGCGCCGGCAACACGCTGGCCGAGGCGCAGGTGCAATGCCTGTCCGAGATCTTCGAGCGGGCCGTCAAGCGTGAGATCCTGGAAGGCGAGATCGCCCTCCCCGACGTGCCGCAGGCCGTGCTCGACAAGTACCCCGGCATCGTCGCGGGCATCCGCAGCCTGGAGGAGCAAGGCTTCCCGGTGCTGGTGAAGGACGCGTCGCTGGGCGGCGTCTATCCGGTCATGTGCGTGACGCTGATGAACCCGCGCACCGGCGGCGTGTTCGCCTCCTTCGGGGCGCATCCCAGCCTGCAGGTCGCGCTGGAGCGCAGCCTGACGGAACTGCTGCAGGGCCGCAGCTTCGAAGGCCTGAACGACCTGCCCCGGCCCACCTTCGCCAGCAACGCCGTCACCGAGCCCAACAACTTCGTCGAGCATTTCATCGATTCCAGCGGCATCGTGTCGTGGCGTTTCTTCAGCGCCAAGGCCGATCACGATTTCGTCGAATGGGACTTCTCCGGCCAGGGCGCCGACTCGAACGTCGAGGAAGCCGCCACGCTGTTCGGCATCCTCGAGGACATGGGCAAGGAGTCCTACATGGCCGTGTACGACCAGCTGGGCGCGACGGCCTGCCGCATCCTGGTGCCGGACTACTCGGAGATCTATCCGGTCGAAGACCTGATCTGGGACAACACCAACCAGGCGCTGGCGTTCCGGGCCGACGTGCTCAATCTGCACCGACTCGACGATGACCAGTTGGAGGCGTTGCTGGAGCGCCTCGAAGAGAGCGAGCTCGACGACTACGCCGACATCGCCACGCTGATCGGCATCGATTTCGACGAGAACACCGTGTGGGGTCAGCTGACGATCCAGGAATTGAAGCTGCAGATCCATCTCGCGCTGGGGCAGCTGGAGGAAGCGCAGGAGCTGGTCGGCGCCTTCCTTCAATACAACGAGAACACCGTCGAGCGCGGCCTGTTCTACCAGGCCGTGAACGTGGTGCTGGAGGTGCTGCTGGACGACGAGCTGGCGCTGGACGATTACGTCGCCAACTTCCGCCGGATGTTCGGCAATGAGCGCATGGACGCCGTGCTCGGGTCAGCGGACGGCAGCGTGCGCTTCTACGGTCTGACGCCGACCAGCATGAAGCTGGAAGGCCTGGACCGGCATCACCGCCTGATCGACAGCTACCGCAAGCTGCACGTGGCGCGGGCCGCCGCAGCGGCCCGCTGAGGCCAGGAGCGCTTCGAGCGCTCCTTCGTCGACCGTTACTTCGCCGCTGCCGGGAAGGCCGGCAGCTTGCCGATGTCGCGCGGGTCGTGCTGGATGATGACCGTGGCCTTGAGGTTCTTCTCGATCTGCTTGACGCGCTGGATCGAGGCGAGCGTCTGCGCGCGGTCGTCGTTGAAGCTGGGCACGCCGTCGTGTTCGTAGTTCTCATGGAAGTGGACGGAGTCCCCGCTGAGGATCACCGGGCCCATCTCCTTGAGGCGGACCAGCAGGATGCTGTGGCCCGGCGTATGGCCCGGGGCGCGCAGGACCATGACGGTGCCGTCGCCGAAGACGTCCTTGTCCGCGGTCAGCGCATCGACCTTGCGCTTCTCGTCGATCCACTCGGCGAAGCCCTTGGCGTTCGCGCCGGCCATCGGCGGCGTCGCGTTGATGGCTTCCCAATCGGCCTTGCCGATCAGCAGCGTCGCATTCTTGAACAGGCTCACCTGGCCGGTGTGGTCGGCGTGGAAGTGGCTGATGCCGACGAACTTCACGTCGGCGGGATCGACCTTGATCTGCTTGAGCAGGTCACCCAGCGGCTTGTTGGTCGCGTTGGGCGCGGAACCCGGCAGGTAGCCGGTGTCCCAGACCATCACGTCCGCGCCGTGCCGGATGACGTAGCAGCTGAAGGTGAAGGGCTTGGACGTCTCGGTGTAGGCGAAGGTGTCGCTGAAACGCCGAGGGTCGTTGGTCCCGTTGCCGCAATCGAGCCGCGTCAACGTGACCTCCTGGGCCGCCGCCGACAGGGAGAGAAGTGCGCCCGCGGTGAGCGCCATCCAGAAGCGTGTCTTCATGTCTGTCTCCTTGATCGCGGGGATCATAGCCATGAAGCGGCCCGGCGCGCGCCGGGTCGTGGCTCCTTCAAGTCGCATCGGAGCGTCCGCATCGGAGCGTCTTCAGAACAGCGCCCGCCGTAAGGCTTGCGAGTAGCCGGTCTGGAATCCTGCATCAGACGGCGTCGCTGGCGTGCTCGGCGACGCCGGCGCAGACTCGGGCCGAGTCGTCGCGGTTGGCTCGGCAAGGTCTGGATCTGCGTCGTCCATCGGCGTCATCTCGCAACGCACCTCCAAGCCCGGCCCCGGCGCCCGCCGATGCGCGCTCAGCCGCCAGCCGTGCGCCGCGGCGATCTCGGTGCAGATCGCCAGGCCCAGTCCCGCGCCTTGCTCCCGCCGGTCGGCACCGCGCCAGAAGCGCTCGAAGATGCGCGGCAGGTCCTGCTCGGCAACGCCCTTGCCCTGGTCCAGGACCGAGAAGCCGTCCGGTCCCGCCATCAGCGTGACCACGCCCTCCCGCGGACTGTGCTGGATCGCGTTCTCCAAAAGGTTCTTCAGCAGCGTGAACAGGGCCCCGCGATCCACGCGCCAGGAATGCAGCGAGGGGCTCAGGTGCAGGCCGAGGGTCACGTCGTGTCGTGCGGCCACGCGTTCCATGAAGTCGAAGACCTCGCGCAGCGCCGGCGTCGGATCGATCGCTTCGACGCGATAGTTGCGCTGCTCGCTGGCCTCGGCCAGCAGCAGCAACTGCTGCACCTGGCGCGCCACGCGATCGACGTCGTCCAGGATCTGCTCGCGCCAGGCGCCTGACTCCGCCTGCTCCACCTGCGCGCGGATCAGCGCCAGCGGCGTCTTCAGCTCATGCGCGGCATTCGACAGGAACTCCTGCTGCGTCTTGAAGCCGCCCTGCAAGCGGTCCAGCGCCGCGTTGAAGGCCTCGACCAGCGGACGCAGCTCGCGCGGCTGGTCCGCCGTCGGCAGGCGCTCGGCCAAGGTTCTCGGCGAGATGCGACGCGCGGCGCCGGAGGCCGCGCGCACCGGCAGCAGCGCCTGCCGCAAGGCCACGTGGATCGTGATCAGAAAGATCAGCACGAACGTCGCGCCCAGCGCCGCCACACCCTGCCGGAAGACGTCGAAGCCGATCGATTCGCGCATCTGCAGCACGATGCGGTCGGTCACCGCGAACTGCACGTACCACCGCTTCCCCGCGCGATCGAAGGGCACGGTCGCCGCATGCATGGCGATGCCCTGCCGCTGGAAGGCGAACGACTGCCGCCGGGGTTCAAAGCCCTTTCCCGCCGGCGCGATCGTGGCGAGCACCCCGTCCGTGGCATACGCGACGCGCCCCTCGCCGTCCGCCACGCGGAGCATCACCTCGTTGCGCAGGCTGTCGAACAACCAGGGTTCGATCGCCCTCGCCTCGATGCCGACCGGCTGGCCCTGGGCGTCGAATTCGAGATGCTCCGCCAGCGATCGGCCGTTGCCTTCGATCTGGTGACGCAGCACCCAGCGCGAGAAAGGCTCCCACAGCACTGTCGACGCGAGGGCGACCAGGACCGCGCTCAGCACCATGCTGGCGGCCAGCACCGCCAGCACACGGTTGCGCAGGCTATTCGGCCACCGCATCTTGGAGCGCATACCCGTGATTCCTGAGATTGACGATGCGCAGCGCCGAGCCCAGCGAGTTCAGCTTCTTGCGCAGGCGATGCAGCGCGACGTCGAGCGCGTTGGGCGTCACCGCCTCGGACAGGCCCCAGGCCGCCGCTTCCAGCGCCGCGCGCCGGACCGTGCGCCCCTGCTGCTGCACCAGCGCGATCGCGATCTGCAGCTCCGCCGGCGCCAGCGCCACCGAGACCTCGCCGCGCACGAGCAAGGCTTCCTCGATCACAACCTCGATGTCGCCGAAAACCGCCCGCGGCGGCCGTACCGCCACGGACCGGCGCATCAGCGCCCGCACGCGCGCCACGAGTTCCTCCATCGGGAAGGGTTTGGCCAGGTAGTCGTCGGCACCGGACTCGAGTCCGTCAATGCGGTCGTGCAGCGCGTCGCGCGCCGTCAGCATCAGGCAGGGCGTGCCCTGATGCGCGGCACGCAGGCGCTTGACCAGCGTCAGACCGTCGCCGTCCGGCAGGCCCCGATCGATGACCAGCGCGGCGTAACCGACGTCGCGATGCGCGACCCAGGCGGGCTCCATCGCATGGAAAACGTCGGTCGGGATGCCGGCAGACTGGAGCGCCTGACGGATCAGGTCGGCCAGCCGGGCGTGATCCTCGACCAGGGCAATTCGATTCATGGGCAGCGGGGCGGAAATGCGGATGTTAAAGGCGCATCCTCCTCCGCCCCGACTTACCCGCGGCTTACCGGACCTCGTCCTCCACCGGCTCGTGGTACTGCATCACCGGCTCGCCGTCGCGGATCGCCTGCTCGTACACGCCGAGCATGCCCAGCGCCTCGCGCAGGTCGTCGCGGATCGCGGCGGTGGCGACGACCGCCTCGTCGTCGTTGCACAGCGCGCCCTCCTCCTCGTCGTCGCGCTTGAGGCGGCAGACCAGCTCGGCGATGACGGCGGCATGCTCGATGCGCTCGCGCAGCGTCTTCATCGCCAGCCCGACGGTGATGTCGCGCCGCGGCACGCAGTACTCCACGCTGCCCGGCGCGAAGCGGCTCAGCGACGGGTACATGCGCGACTGGTAGAGGAAGGCTTCGAACTCCTCGCCGTTCAGGCGCAGCAGCGGACGGAGTTCCAGCAGACGGCGCTGCATGAACAGCGTCCTCGCGGAGCGCG
>NZ_DASVNZ010000210.1:0-18519 GCF_036486225.1 Roseateles sp.
CAGGTAGCTCGATCTCGGGCGGCTCGCTGAGCGAAGGCACGAATCACATCACGGTCCGTCAGACCGACGCCGCAGGCAACCAGTCAACGAAGACGGTCGACGTCGTGAAGGATACGCAGATCGTTCAACCGACCCTCGGCACGAGCACCGGCACGGGTGCGATCAACAACAGCGGCTCGGTGAGCGTCGGCGGCATCGAAGCTGGCGGCAAGTGGGACTCCAGCCTGGATGGTGGTCAGACCTGGACGCCGGGCACAGGTAGCTCGATCTCGGGCGGCTCGCTGAGCGAAGGCACGAATCACGTCACCGTTCGGCAGACCGATGCCGCGGGCAACCAGTCGATGAACACGGTCGACATCGTCAAGGACACCCAAGTCCCTCAAGCCACGATCGGCACGAGCACCGGCACGGGCGCCATCAACCACACCGGCTGGGTCACCGTCGGCAACATTGAGCCTGGCGGCAAATGGGAGTACAGCCTCGATGGTGAAACCTGGACCGAGGGCACGGGTTCGCGCATCAATGCCGCTGACTGGCCTGAGGGCACGTATCACGTGACCGTCCGCCAGACCGATGCCGCAGGCAACCAATCGACGGCGACCGCGGATGTGGTGAAGGACACGCATGTCTGGACCCCAACCGTGCAAACAAGTACGGGCGCAAGCGCAATCAGCGCCAGCGGCTCGGTGACGGTCGGCAACATCGAGTCGGGTGCAACGTGGCATTACAGCCTGGATGATGGCCAGACCTGGACCCAAGGTAGCGGCTCGTCCATCGCGGCCGGCGCGCTGAGCGAGGGCACGAACCACATCACCGTCCGGGAAACCGACGCCGCGGGAAATGTCGCCAGCACCATGATCGATGTGACCAAGGATTCGATCGCGCAGAACCCGACGGTGATGACCTCTTCAGGCGGAACGATCAACGGGACTGGGTCCGTCATCGTCGGTGGTATCGAGGCCGGCGCCACATGGGATTACAGCTTGGACAGCGGTCAGACCTGGACGCCTGGCAGCGGTTCGTCCATCGCGGCCAGCGCGCTGGGAGAGAACGCCAACCTCCTGACCGTCCGGCAGACCGACGCGTTGGGAAATGTGGGGCAGACGACGGTGACGGTGGTCAAGGACACCATTGCGGCGGCGCCAACGCTGGCGCTGACGAACGATTCCGGCGACGGCAGCGACCGCCTGACCTACGATGGACGCGTCAGCGTCGCAGGGATCGAAGCCGGTGCGACCTGGGAATACAGCATCGACGGCGGCGCGTGGGTGGCGGGCGGTCAGACAGGTCTGATCGCGGATCCCGGATTCACCGATGGCGCTCATGCCGTCCGCGCCCGGCAGACGGACGCGGTCGGCAATGCGAGCCAGGAAACGGGCCTCAACGTCAACGTCGACAAGTCCGCGCCGGCTAAACCCGGGGCCGCTCTTTATTCGGACACAGGCGTTTCAGGCGATCGGATCACCAACAACCCAAACCTCGAAGTGACTGGCGCGGAGGTGGGCGCCAAGACGGAGGTCTTTCTGAATGGATGGGTCTATTACTTCGAGAACAAGGAAAGTTCCTATGTGATTAACATGAAAGACAAGGCATCCGAGGGGGGGTAACGCCATCTTCTTCCGGCAAGTGGATGTTGCAGGCAATGCATCAGCGTGGAGCCAGATCAACGTCACGATTGACAAGACAGTGGCTACACCGATCCTGACGCTCGCAAATGACACGGGTGTCTCCCCGACGGACGGCGTGACCTCCGACGCGTCAATCAATGTGTCGGGCCTGGAGGCCGGCGGCAAGTGGGACTACAGCCTGGACGGTGGTCAGACCTGGACGCATGGCAGCGGAACTTCCATCTCAGGCAGCATGCTGAGCGAGGGGACGAACCACGTCACCGTTCAGCAGACCGATGCTGCGGGTAATCAGTCGACGAACACGATCGACGTGGTGAAGGACTCCGTTGTTGCTCAGCCAAGCATCGGGGCGCTGGAGAACGGCAAGCTGACAATCGGCAATCTGGAGTCCGGCGCGGCCTGGGACTACAGCCTGAATGGCGGCACGACATGGATACACGGAACTGGAACTGACCTGCCGATTGAAGCAGTCAGCGTAGGAAACAGTCAGTTGACGGTTCGTCAAACCGACGCGGCAGGAAATCAGGCGATGGCATCCCTCAACGTGGTCCGGGGTACAGATGCCGCCGACGTTGTCAATGCGCCAGCAGGTGGCGGTGTCCTGATCGGTGGAGGTGGCCCCGACGCTTTCACGTTCAGCTCCCAGAGTAGAGGAACTTTCGTTTTGCCCGACTACGAGATGCTTCCTGGACACACTGTCCAAGACATTGAAAGGATCGACTTTTCGGACCTGACCGAACCCCCGGACATCTACGCCCATCCTGAAAAGTGGATCCAGATGCTGAACGAAAATGGGCACACCGTTGCCAGATTCGACTTCGACAACCAGGGGGATTTCTCCAATCCAGAGTTGACATTGATTCTTCCGCAGGTCGATCAAACAATCTGGATCACGTGGGGCGGCACCGGGTTTTTCAATCCAGGTCCCACACACTGAGCCATCCGGGATCCAGGGAGGCTGTCGAACCGCGGGAACTAGGGCGCCGTGCCGGGCAGTAACACCTGCCGGTCGACGCCACGCAACTCACGATGGCCGCAAAACGCCATCGTGAGATCCAGCTCCCGATGGATGATCTCCAAAGCCCGGCTCACGCCGGGCTTTCCCATTGCGCCCAGGCCATAAAGGAAGGCGCGTCCGATGTAGGTGCCGCGCGCCCCCAACGCCCAGGCCTTGAGCACGTCCTGACCCGAGCGGATGCCGCCGTCCATGTGCACCTCGATGCGGTCGCCGACCGCCTCCACGATGCGCGGCAGCGCGCGGATGCTGGACTCGGCGCCGTCGAGCTGTCGTCCGCCGTGGTTGCTGACGATCAGCGCATCGGCGCCCGTGGCGGCGGCGAGCTTCGCGTCCTCCTCGTCGATGATGCCCTTGATGATCAGCTTGCCGCCCCAGCGCTCGCGGATCCATGCCACGTCGCTCCAGCTCAACTGCGGATCGAATTGCTTGGCGGTCCATTCGGACAGCGAGCTCATGTCGCCGACGCCCTTCACGTGGCCCACGATGTTGCCGAAATGCCGGCGCTGGGTGCCCAGCATGCCCAGGCACCAGCGCGGCTTGGTCGCCATGTTGATCAGGTTGGGCAGCGTCAGCTTGGGCGGCGCGGACAGGCCGTTCTTCAGGTCCTTGTGGCGCTGGCCGAGGATCTGCAGGTCCAGCGTCAGCACCAGCGCCTCGCACTTCGCGGCCTTGGCGCGGTCGATCAGGCTGTGGATGAAGCCCTTGTCCTTCATCACGTAGAGCTGGAACCAGAACGGCGCGGTCGTGTTCGCGGCGATGTCCTCGATCGAGCAGATGCTCATCGTCGACAGCGTGAACGGCACGCCGAAGGCCTCCGCCGCCTGCGCGCCGAGGATCTCGCCGTCCGCGTGCTGCATGCCGGTCATGCCGGTCGGCGCGATCGCCACGGGCATCGCGACCGGGCGGCCGATCATCGTGGTCGCGGTGCTGCGGCCCTCCATGTTCACGGCCACGCGCTGACGCAGCTTGATGGACTGGAAGTCCGTCTCGTTGGCGCGGTAGGTGCTCTCGGTCCAGGACCCGGAATCCGCGTAGTCGTAGAACATCCGCGGGACACGCCGCTGCGCGAGCACGCGCAGGTCTTCGATGCAGGTGATGACGCTCATGCGGCAGATGCTAGGCGAGCCGCGCGGGCCGCGGCCGGAAAGTTTCGCGGGCCGGGCCGGAGGATCCTTCCGATGACGTCCGGGAGTTCCCGGAGGTCGGGCGTGCTCAGCCGCTCAGCGTCTGGCAATGCCCGACGAGCCAGCGTGCGAAGGCACGCGCCGCGTCACCGTCGGCATGACGGACCAGGCCGTAAGGCATCGCCGCGGGTACCGCAAGGTCGAACAGTCGCTTGAGCGCGCCGCCGCGCAGGTAGGTGGCCGCCAGGCTGGGCCGACCGAGCACGATGCCCTGGCCGCAGGCGGCGGCCTCCAGGGTCAGGCCGAGGTCGACGAAGCGCGTGCCCTGCGCGGGCTCCGGCCAATCGAGCCCGGCGGCGCGCAGCCACGGCTGCCAGGGTTGCAGCGGCGTGCGCAGCAGCGGCGCCGAGGCCAGGTCCGCCGGCGCATGGATGGCCGGCAGTCGCGCGAGCAGCGACGGCGCGACCATCGGCGTGACGACGTCGTCGAGCAGCACTTCGCCGCCCGCCGGGATGGTGCCGGCGAAGATCTCGACGTCCGCCGGCGGTGCGGGCTGGTCCAGGTAGGGCGTCGACAACAGCAGCTCGAGCTCGATGTCCGGATGCTCGGCCTCGAAGCCGGGCAGGGCGGGCACCAGCACCTGGCGCGCGAAGGTCGGCGGGCTGGTGATGCTGAGCCGGACGATGCGCTGCTGATCGCGCCGATGCAGCGGCACGGCGGCCAGCAGCGACAGCGCGGTCTGGACCTGCGCGAGGTATTCCTTGCCGGCGGCGGTGAGCCGCAGGGGATTGCGCGTCAGCAGCGGCTGGCCGAGTCGTTCTTCCAAGGTCGCGATGCGCTTGCCGACAGCGCTCGCGCTGACGTGGAGCACCTCGGCGGCGCGCTCCAGGCTGCCGAGCCGCGCCGCGGCCTCGAAGGCCAGCAGGCCGTCGATCGAGGGCAGCCGCAAGGTGTCGGCGATGGGCTCGCCAGGGGCGTGGCGCAAGGAGTCGCTCATGGGCGCGACTGTAGCGTCCGGCGCTACGGGTCCCCAGGGCTGGCAGGGCGGCCGAATGGGGAGCGCACGAGCTGCCTCAGAGCGCAGCTACAGTGGCGCGATGTCCGAAGTTCCCGAGAGAAGCCTGACCGCCGTTGCCGATGAGGCCGCGGCCGACGACGCGACCGTGCGCGTGCTGGAGCAGGCGTCCCTGTGGCGCCGTCTGCCGTGGATGGTGGGCGGCGCGCTGAGCCTGGTGCTGGGCGTGATCGGCATCTTCCTGCCGCTGCTGCCGACCACCCCGTTCGTCCTGCTGGCCGCGTTCTGCTTCGCGCGCGGGTCTGCGCGTTGCGAGGCGTGGCTGGTCGGTCACCCGCGCTTCGGCCCGATGATCGTGCAGTGGCGCGCCACGCGCGCCGTTCCCTTGCGCGCCAAGCAGGCAGCGTGGGTCATGATGACCATCAGCTCGATCATCTCGGCGTTGGTGATGCCGGTGGTGCCGTGGCTGCCGGCGGTGTGCTGCCTGGCGGTGGGGCTCTGGCTGTGGAGGCTCCCCACTGCCCGTTGATGCGGTCAGTCGCGCCTTGGCAAGTCGGAAAGCCATGACCAGCGCGGAGAGACCCGCCGTGGTGACGACGATGCGGCTATGGGCCATGAGTTCATCGATCGCTGCTGACGATGCGACAGCGAGTGCCATCAGGAAGAAGGGATAGACCGAGAATCCAAGGGCGAAGTCCTCTACCAGTTCTTCGCCCAAGGCGGATCGCAACCAGAGTCGACGACCCAGCAGATAGATCATGCCCAGGAGGGCGGCGACGATGTCGTGAGGGTTGCCATCAATGAGGTCGTGCATGGTCGACGCGTCCTCATCAAAGGGCCCCGTTGCGCCACGCATCCCAGACGGCAATGACCGCACCGACCAGCGCGATCAGCACGTCGCCCAACTGGCTGTGCCGGAAAAAAAGACCGCTGATCGTCACTGTGGCGACGGCGCCAAGGCCCGCGCGCTGGACCGCGTCGAGGAGCCGGTCGATCCGGTCACGTGGAACGTCAGGCGGGCGGTGATGACGAGCACGAGTGGTCGCAGAAGGTTGGGGAGGGGAGGACGAGAAGATCACGGCGGAACTCCTTGCGCAATCGGCGAAGAACATGTCGCCTACTGTGCCCGTTTGAACTCCTCACTCTTTCAAAACGCAGGTCGGCAGTCCTGAAAACGTTCGAACCTTGCGCAATGTCAACTCCTGACCCTCAGGTGCGAACCGAAGTGGTTTTCGTTGGTACGCGTTGAGCTCGAGCCCGACCGCCTTTTGCCTCAGCTGAACAGCTGCAGGTTCTCCGGCTTCGGCATCGCGTTCGCGAGGTCGCTCTTGCTGGCGGCATTGCGCGTACGCCGGACCGGCTCGATGTCGCCTGGTCGGCTGAGCTTCCCTACCCGTACGCCGAGCAGCCGCAGCCTCTGGCTCAGGTCCACGCGCTTGAGGCACAGCCCCGCCGCGTGACGGATCGAGGCCGCGTCCTGCACCGGCGCGTCCAGGGTCAGGTCGCGCGTCACCGTGCGGAAGCCTTCGAAGCGCAGCTTGATGCCGATCGTGCGGCCCAGGTAGCCCTTGCGCTGCAGGTCCGACGCGAGCTGCTCGCACAGCGCGGTGAAGATGCGCGACAGCTCCGGCCGGTCGCGCTTGGCATGCAGGTCGCGCTCGAAGGTGGTCTCGCGGCTGATGGACACCGGCTCGCTGTAGGTCACCACCGGCCGCTCGTCGAGGCCCCAGGCCGCCTGGTGCAGCCAGGCGCTGTAGCCCGCGCCGAAATGCTGCAGCAACAGCTCCGGCGCCGCCGCGGCGAGTTCACCGATCGTGTGGATCTCCAGGCCTTCGAGCTTGGCCCCGGCCTTCGGCCCGATGCCGTTGATGCGCCGCACCGGCAGCGGCCAGATCTTCGTCGGCAGGTCCTCCATCATGATCAGCGTCAGGCCGTCGGGCTTGTCGAGCTCCGACGCGATCTTGGACAGCAGCTTGTTGGGCGTCACCCCGATCGAGCAGGTCAGCCCGGTCGCGCGCTGCACCGAGTTCTTGATCTCCCGCGCGATCGCCCGCACGCCGCCCAGCGGGTCGTGCCCGACCGCCTCGCGCGCACCGGGCACGTCGGTGAGGTCGATGTAGATCTCGTCGATGCCGCGGTCCTCCACCACCGGCGCGATCTCGCGCACCGCCGCCTTGAACAGCCGCGAGAAGTGCCGGTACGAATCGAAGTCCGCCGGCAGCAGGATCGCCTGCGGCGCGCGCAGCGCCGCCTTCATCAGCCCCATCGCGGAGAACACGCCCAGGTCGCGCGCCGCGTAGGTCGACGTCGTCACGACGCCGCGCCCGGTGTAGTCGGCCAGCTTGAAGAACTCGCGCGTGCCGTCGGGACGCTCCTGCGGGGTATGGGCACGCCGTCCGCCGACCACCACCGGCAGGCCCTTGAGCTCCGGATAACGCAGCAGCTCCACGGACGCGTAGAACGCGTCCATGTCCAGATGGGCGATCAGGCGATCGGGCAGCGCTGGCGTCGGCTCGGCCATGCGAGGGATTGTGAGCCCCGGCGCTGACAGTCGCTGTCAGCAGGGGCGGCGACGGTCAGTGTCCGCAGCTCGTCGAGCCGCAGGCCGACACCGTGTCCTCGGCCTTGGCCGCTGCCTTGACGGGATCGCGGCATTCGCCGGTCTTCGGATCGAAGCCGCGCTGTTCCATCGTGTAGACCAGCGCCGCGTCCATCATTTCGGCGTGACCGGGGAACCATTGCGACAGCTCGGTGCGCACGATCGCCAGCGGCTCGCGGTCGCCGAGCTCCTCGGCGTAGCGCACCACCTCGCGCATCACGTTCAGCACCATCGCATGCTGGCTGCTGTGGCAGTTCTCCGGCTCGAAGCCGGTCGCCGCCATCCAGCGCTCCTCCATCGCGAAGTGCTCTTCCGTGTGGGCGAGCAGTTCCTTGAACGCGGGCAGCGCGTCCTCGCCGCGATCGAGCGTGTCGGCGTAGCGGTTCAGCAGTTCGACGAATTCTTCGTGCGTGTGGTCGAGCTCCGGCTGATTCAGCACGAGCTCGTCGGTCCAGGCCAGCGCGCTCATGCTCAGACCTTCGCGTCGGTGATGGAGCCGCTCGTGCCCAGGCGCGCGCGGTGGCGCGCCACCTGCGCACGGACCTGCGCCGGCGCGGTGCCGCCGAGGATGTTGCGCGCGTTCAGCGAGCCCGTCAGCGACAGCACCTCGTAGACGTCCTCGCCGATGCGCGGATCGAATTGCCGCAGCGCCTCCAGCGGCAGCGCCGACAGGTCGATGCCCTGGGCCTGCGCCGTCTTCACCGCGTGCGCGACGATCTCGTGCGCGTCGCGGAAGGCCAGGCCCTGCTTGACCAGGTAGTCTGCCAGGTCGGTCGCCGTCGCGTAGCCCTTGAGCGCGGCACGTTCCATCGCGTCGGCCTTGACCGTCAGGCCGGCCATCATCTCCGCGAAGATGCGCAGCGTGTCGTTGAGCGTGTCGACGGTGTCGAACAGCGGCTCCTTGTCTTCCTGGTTGTCCTTGTTGTAGGCCAGCGGCTGGCCCTTCATCAGCGTGATCAGGCCCATCAGGTGGCCCACCACGCGGCCGCTCTTGCCGCGCGCCAGCTCGGGCACGTCCGGGTTCTTCTTCTGCGGCATGATGCTCGACCCGGTGCAGAACCGGTCCGGCAGCGCGATGAAGCCGAAGGCCTGACTCATCCAGAGGATCAGCTCCTCCGACAGGCGCGAGATGTGCACCATGACCAGCGCGGCCGCGGCGCTGAACTCGATCGCGAAGTCGCGGTCGCTGACGGCGTCCAGGCTGTTCTGCGCGACGCTTTCCATGCCCAGCGTGCGCGCGACGCGCTCGCGGTCCAGCGGATAGCTGGTGCCGGCCAGCGCGGCGGCGCCCAGCGGCAGGCGGTTCACGCGCTTGCGGGTGTCGACCAGGCGCTCCGCGTCGCGGGCGAACATCTCGACGTAGGCCAGCATGTGATGCCCGAAGGCCACCGGCTGCGCCACCTGCAGGTGGGTGAAGCCCGGCAGGATCACGTCGGCGTGGCGCTCGGCCTGGTCGACCAGCACGCGCTGCAGCTCGGTCAGCAGGCCGATGAGGGTGTCGATCTCGCCGCGCAGCCACAGCCGGACGTCGGTGGCGACCTGGTCGTTGCGGCTGCGGCCGGTGTGCAGCCGCTTGCCGGCCAGGCCGACCAGCTCGGTCAGGCGGGCCTCGATGTTCAGGTGCACATCCTCCAGGTCCAGCTTCCATTCGAAGCGGCCCGAGGCGATCTCCTCGCGGATCTGCGCCATGCCCTTCTGGATCGCGGCCAGGTCCTCGGCGCCGATGATCCCCTGCGCGGCCAGCATGTCCGCGTGGGCCAGCGAGCCCTGGATGTCCGCGGCCCAGAGGCGTTTGTCGAAGTCGACACTGGCGGTGTAGCGCTTGACCAGGTCGCTCATCGGCTCGGAGAAGAGCGCGGACCAGGCCTGCGACTTGTTGGCGAGCTGGTTGTCGGCGACCTGAGGGGCAACCTGAGCGGCGACCTGGGAGGAGGACGAGGAGTCAGTGGGGGAGGAGGACATCGGCTTGCAAGGCGTTACGACTTCGCGGCGCCCCGGGCGTGTCCGCATAGGAAGCGGCCGGACGCCTGGGTGAGAATGAGCCGCCGATTCTAAAGGGGGTGCCACCGTGGCGCCCGAGGGGCTGCTTCAGAGGGCGAGACAGTGCGGCGACGGGAGGATCCGATGGCCACGAAGGCAACGAACGGGCGAACGCCGGGGACGGACCCGTGGCGCTCGACCCAGCCGCCGCACGACGAGCGCGAGGCGATGGACACGCGCGCGCCGTCGACCCGGCCCATGAGCACGCAGCCCTTGGACAGCCGGCCGATGTCCTTGCAGCCCGCCTGGGAGGAGACCCGCCTGGACGCGCGGCCGGCCGAGCCGCCGCGGCTGATCGACGCGCAGCGCCGGTTCGACGTCTGCCACGTCGGCCTGGTGCTGCGTGCCGTGCTGGGTGTGCAGCTGGTGCTGTCGCTGGGCCTGGCGATGACCTCCGAGACGACGGCGCAATGGGCCTGGTCGATGGGCGGCGCTTCGGTCGCGGCGCTGAGCGGCGTGCTGGCCTGGCTGCTGGTCGTGTGCGCCTCGAAACGCCTGCTGGCGCGGCTGCCCGAATGGGCGCAGTGGACGCTGCCGATCGTGCTCGGCGCGGTCTGCGCACACGGCGGCGCGATCCTGCTGGAGACGGTGGACATCGGCAGGCTCGGCGCCTTGCAGCGCACCGCGGCGGTGCTGGCGGGCGCGCTGGCGGCGGGCGTGCTGCTCGGCTGGCTGAAGCTGCGCGAGCGCGCGCAGGCGCCCGCTGACGCGCTGGCGCGGCTGGTGGAGCTGCAATCGCGCATCCGGCCGCACTTCCTCTTCAACACGCTGAACACCGCGATCGCGCTGGTGCGCGTCGATCCGAACCGCGCCGAGGAGGTGCTCGAGGACCTGGCCGAGCTGTTCCGCGTGGCGCTGGCGGACGCGGGTCCGACCGCCGAAGGCGTGCGGCTCGACCACGAGGTCGAGCTGGCGAGGCGTTATCTGGCGATCGAGCAGCTGCGCTTCGGCGACCGGCTGCGCGTGCATTGGCAGCTGGATCCGCACGCGGCGGAAGCGCGCGTGCCGCCGCTGCTGCTGCAGCCGCTGGTGGAGAACGCCGTGCGCCACGGCGTCGAGCCCAACGACGGCGGCGGCGACGTCGACATCGTGACGCGCGCACGCGGCAGCGAGATCGAGATCCGCGTCGTCAACACGGTCGGCCTGCCGACGCGCGGCAAGGGGCACGGGCTGGCGCTGCGCAACGTGCGGCAGCGGCTGAGGCTGATGCACGACGTGGCGGCGCGATTGGAGGCCGGGCCCGGCGAAGGGCGCTTTGTCGTGCGGATCGTGATGCCGCGATGACGACGATGCCCATGAGAACGATGGTTGCAACGAGCGCAACGAGCGCGATGAACGCGATGAGCGCAGACAGCGCATTTGGACGGGAGGGAAGGACATGCTGACGCATCCGCCGCTGAGGGTCTTGATCGTCGACGACGAACCGCTGGCGCGGCTGCGTCTGCGCGGTCTGGTCGAGGCCAACGAGGAGCCGCGCGCCGAGGTCGTCGCCGAAGCCGGCAGCGGCGATCAGGCCCTGGGGTGGCTCAAGGACCATGCCTGCGACCTGATCCTGCTGGACGTGCAGATGCCGGGCCTGGACGGGCTGGGGCTGGCGCAGGCCCTGCACGGCCGGCCGTTCGCGCCGGCCATCGTGTTCGTCACTGCGCATGCGCAGCACGCGCTGCTGGCCTTCGAGCTGGAAGCGCTGGACTACCTGACCAAGCCGGTGCGGCGCGAGCGGCTGCAGGCCAGCCTGGCGCGGGCGATGCAGCGCATGGACGAGCGGTCCGCCGCCAAGGCGCGCGAGGAGCGGGACGTCCACGGTCCGGAGTCCTCGCCCGGCACCGAGGCGCCCGTCATCAACATCACCGAGCGCGGACGACTGTTGCGGGTGCCGCTGTCGGAGGTGCTGTATTTCAAGGCCGAACTCAAGTACCTGACGCTGCGCACGGCGACGCAGAGCCATGTCATGGACGGCTCGCTGAGCGATCTGGAACAGCGTCTGGGCGACCGCTTCCTGCGCGTGCACCGCAACGCGCTGGTCGCGCGCTCGGCGGTGCGCGAGCTCGAGCGCCACGTGCCCACCGACGGCGCGGCCGACGGCGACGGGGACAACGGCGGGGAGCTCGGCTGGGCCGTCCGCATCGCCCATGTCAACGAGTGGCTCGCCGTCTCGCGGCGGCAGGTCGCCGCGGTGCGGGAGGCGCTGGCGGGGCAGCGCTGAACCCGGTCGGGGATGCCCCGGGGACTGCCGGGGCGTCACTGGGTCTTCGGGGGCCGGACATCGGCACGCGCGCCTGAGGCAGGCTTGGCGGGCGGCGCCGGCCCGCGGAGCGGGGCGGAGGCAGCCGGTGAGGCAGACGAGGCGGGTGAGGCGGACGTCGGCGCGGACTTCGGCGTGATGTGGACTTCGCCCGCATGCACCCGGCCTTCGGACGTCACGACGTGGAGGCGCACCCCGGCGTCCTTGCCGCCTGCCCGCCAGGTCGACTCTGGCGGCTGGATCTGCTTGAAGGTGGCGATCACGCCGCGGTTGTCGGGGAGGATCGTCAGTTGATCGGCGCGTTGCGCGCCAATCAGCACCTCGGTCGAGCGCCAGAGGTGGCGTCCGGAAATCAGCACGCGAGCCTCGGCGCCCTCGGTCACGCGCACGATCTGGAAGTCGTCGACCTGCGGTTCGCGCAGATAGCGATCGTCGATCGCCGCCAGCGCCTCGGCGGGTTGCGCGGGCAGGTCCAGCGTGAAGTGGCCGGCGTGACTCGACCGTTCCGCGGCGGGCGTGGTCCTGGCCGCCAGTTCGTCCTCGCGCAACCAGTAGGTACGGTAGTTGATCCGCAGGCGGTCCATCCAGGCAGGCAGGGAGAGTTCCGCAGCCACGATGCGCTGCGCGGGACTGTGCCGGAAGTGCTGGATCCGGCCGTCGTCCGAGAGGCGGAACGACGGGCCGAGGACCCAGCTGAACACGAGTTCGTCGGCCGGCTTCTGATCGTGCGCGCCGGCGTCGCGCAGCGAGACGCGGCCCACCTCCGTCATGCCGACGATGAGCGGCTGGCGCCGCAGCGCGTGATAGAACGCGTCGTTGGCGCGCAGCGACCGCAAGCCCGCCGAAACGCCGGCGGTGCCGGTCACGGCGCTCAGGTTCATCAGCAGTTCATTGACCTTGCGGTTGGACGCGACCTCCGACAGGCGCTGCACCGTCTCCTTGGGCGTCACCGCGTAGACCGACGCGGCCGTGTTGCGCAGCAGCAGTTCCTGCCAGCGTTCGTCGCCGCTGCCCTTCACGGTCCCGCAACGCTGGGCCTGGCCCCGCGGCCACGAGGACCGCTTCCTGATCTCGACATCGAAGAGCCCGGTCGGCCGTACCGGCCTGGCCGACGCCGTCGATGAGGGTGAGTACAGGATCTCCAGGGTATCGAAGCACGCCAGCATGTGCTGGCCGAATTCGGCCTGCATCTGGCGCTCGATCAGTTCGCCGAGCCACTCCGCCCACAGGCCCAGCGTGTGCCGGCGAGTGCGTGCGGCCGGGCTGTTGCCGGTATCGTCCTCGTCGAGCTGGACCATCAGGTTGGCGCGCGCGCGGAAACACGCCTTGCCCAGGCACCGGGGCTCCCACTCGGACAGGAGCCGCTCGAACCCGCGGCGCGTCGTGCTGCCGACCGCGTACGAGGCGCAGCCGAAGGCACGACGGAATGCCTTGACGCGGGGATCGTCGTCGGGCGAGCTCACGTCCCGTTCGACCGTCGCTGGGGCTGTCGGGGCCGTCGCCTTGGCGTAGCACTCGCTGGCCAGCCGATTGGCGATCACCCGGAAGGTCCGTTCGGCGGTGTCCCGCAGGCTCAGCTTGAACTGTTGCTCGGCCCGCTGTTTCAGGTCGACGAAATCCGTGCCCTCGGGGAAGACGGGGATCCGGATCTCCACCACCGCCCAGGCGCTGGCGTCCTGGTGCGGCATCACCGCGGTATCGAAGGTCAGGCGGTACAGCGTGTTGCCGTTGAGGTCGTGCAGATCGTCCAGGCGGATGTCGTTGAGCTCGTTGCGCAGGAGTTCGCGGCCCGCGAGCCGGTCCTGGAAATCCTCCAGCGGCGAATTCACGATCGAGGTCGTCCGCGGGTCGCTGGCCGGCGGCCGGGACGCTTCGGGCTTGTCGCTGAAGGCGACACTGGTCACCGGGCGCGCCGCCACGCTGGCGGCCGCGTCCGCCGGCTTGACCGCTTCAGGCGCCGATGCCGCCGGCGCGAGCGTCAGTCCCAGATCGGCCAGTTGCGTCTTCGCCTGTTCGGCGGTCAGTTCGCCCTTGTTGAATTTCGCAATGATCTGGTCGCGGGCGCTGCTCCGGAACCCGGCGAGCGAGCGCTCGTCATCGCGGCTCTGTCGCAGAGCGTCGGCCTGCCTGTCCTGCTGCAGCCGGTTCAGCTTGAAGGCCGGATCCACGCTGACGCCGGCCTGGAGGGCCGTCTGCGCGAGCGAGTTCAGTTCGATCGCGCCGCTGGGCGTCAAGGGCGCCTTGTCGATGGCCTCGGCCCGTTCCCGCAGCCAGCGTTCCTGCTCGCTGCGTTCGTTGATGAGGCGTTCGCGGCCCTCGATCCGCGGACTGCCGACGCTGATCAGCCCGTAGCCGGTGCCCGGATCATTGCGGCGGACTTCGGTGGAACATCCGCCGGCCAGCGCCATGAGCGCGGACACGACGGCGATCGTCCGCCTTCTCCAGACTTCTTGCATGGCAGCCCTCCCGTGAGTGCCGCCACGCTAGTCGCTGTCATCGCGCTTGTCGTCCTACGCCCTGAGGACGCCCGTCCACCTCAGCCCGTGTTGCGCAGTCCCGCCGCGATCCCGTTGATGGACAGATGGATGCCGCGCTGGACGCGCTCCAGCCGCGGATCCTCCGCGCGTTTCTCCGCCGGGATCGCGCGGTAGCGCCGCATCAGCTCGACCTGCAGGTGGTTGAGCGGATCGATGTAGGGGAAGCGGTGCTCGATCGAGCGCGCCAGCGCCGGATTCGCCGCGAGCCGGCCGCTTTCCCCGGTGATCAGCGCGATGGCTTCCTCGGTGCGCGCGAACTCGGCCTCGATCGCGCCGAAGATCTTCTTGGCCAGGCGCTTGTCCTCGACCAGTTCCAGGTAGCGGCGCGCGATGTCGAGGTCGGCCTTGGCCAGCACCATGTCCAGGTTGGACAGCAGCGTCTTGAAGAAGGGCCACTGCTTGTGCATGCGCTTGAGCAGCGCCAGCTTCTCGTCGCGGCCGGTCCCGTCCTTGGCATGACCCTTCCCGAGGAAGTCCTGGACCCCCGAGCCGAATCCGCACCAGCCCGGCAGCGTGATGCGCGACTGGCCCCAGCTGAAGCCCCACGGGATCGCGCGCAGGTCCTCGATCGCCCGCGTGGCCTTGCGCGAGGCGGGACGCGAACCGATGTTCAGCTCGGCGATCTCGCGGATCGGCGTCGTGGCGAAGAAGAAGTCGGCGAAGCCCGGCGTGTCGTAGACCAGTCCGCGGTAGGCGGCGAAGCTGGCGTCCGACAGCGCCTGCGCCGCGGTCATGAAGGCCTGCGGCGCCGTCTTGGTCGGATGCAGCAGCGTGGCCTCGAGCGTCGCGGCGACCAGCGTCTCCAGGTTGCGCCGGCCGATCTCGGGGTTGGCGTACTTGGAGTTGATGACCTCGCCCTGCTCGGTCAGCCGGATCTGGCCGTTCACAGTGCCAGGGGGCTGCGCGAGGATGGCCTGATAGCTCGGACCGCCGCCGCGGCCCACCGTGCCGCCGCGGCCGTGGAACAGCCGCAGCGTCAGCGGGCCCTGCTGGCGCAGCTCGTCGAAGAGCTTCACCAGCGCGATCTCGGCGCGGTACAGCTCCCAGCTGCTGGTGAACACGCCGCCGTCCTTGTTGGAGTCGGAGTAGCCCAGCATGATGTCCTGCTCGCCGCCGGAGCGGCGCACCAGCGCGGCCATGCCGGGCAGCTCGTAGAAGCCCCGCATGATGCCGGGCGCGTTGCGCAGGTCGGCGATGGTTTCGAACAGCGGCACCACGATCAGGTCGCTGATCGCGTCGCCGTCGAGGGTGCCGCGCAGCAGGCCGACCTCCTTGAGCAGCAGCTGCACCTCCAGCAGGTCGCTGACGTCCTCGGTGTGCGAGATGATGTAGTGGCGCAGCGCCTCGCGGCCGAAGCGCTTCAGCGATTCGCGCGCGGTCTCGAAGATCGCCAGCTCGCCCAGCGCGCGTTCGCTGTACTCGGCGCCCAGCACCCGCAGCGGGCGCGTCTGGTTCAGCAGGTCGACCAGCAGCGCGCGGCGCTCCTGCTCGCCCAGGGCCGAATAGTCCTCGCAGACGCGGGCGTTCTTCAGCAGCTCGACGATGGTGAGCTCATGCTGGTCGCTGCTCTGGCGCAGGTCCAGCGTCGCCAGGTGGAAACCGAAGACCTGCACCGCGCGGATCAGCGGCTTGAGCCGCGGCGCGATCAGCGCGTGCGCATGATGGCTCTCCAGCGAGTCCTTGATGATGCGCAGGTCCGCGAGCAATTCCTCGGGCGAGAGGTAGGGGTCCTGCGGCGCGACCGCGTGGCGCAGCGCCTCGGTGCCGGTCAGCGATTCGAGGGTCGCGGCCAGCCGCGCATACATGCCGGTCAGCGCGCGCCGGTAGGGCTCGTCCATCCGGTGCTCGTTCTGGTCCGGGCTGCGTTCCGCCAGGGCCTGCATCGCCGGCGTGACGCCGGCCAGTCGCAGCGAGATCGACAGCTCCGCGCCCAGCTCGTGCAGCTCGGTCAGGTAGTGGCGCAGCGCCAGTTCGCTCTGGCGGCGCAGCGCCAGGCGCATGGTGTCGGCGGTGACGTTCGGATTGCCGTCCCGATCGCCGCCGATCCACTGGCCCATGCGCAGGAAAGGCGGCACCTCTTCGCCCGGCAGCGCCTCTTCCAGCTCGGTGTAGAGCTTGGGGATCTCGCGCAGGAAGGTCGCGTGGTAGTAGCTCAGCGCGTTCTCGATCTCGTCCGCGACGGTCAGCTTCGAGTAGCGCAGCATCCGCGTCTGCCACAGCTGCGTGACGCGGGCACGGATCAGGAGTTCGTTCGCGGCCAGCTCGCGCTCGGTGTGCAGGCGGTCGCGCGCGCCGACCAGTTCGGCGACGGCGCGCTCGGCGTCCAGGATGCTCTTGCGCTGCACCTCGGTCGGGTGGGCCGTCAGCACCGGCGACACGAAGCCGTGCGCCAGCGTTCTGGCCACTTCCGCCGGCCGCACGCCGGCGTCGAACAGCCGCTCCAGCGCGTAACCCAGCGAGCCCGGCTGCAACGAGCCCTCGCGCTCATGGACTTCGCGGCGGCGGACGTGGTGGCGGTCCTCGGCGATGTTGGCCAGGTGCGAGAAATAGCTGAACGCGCGGATCACGCTCACCGTCTGCTCGCCCGACAGGCCCTTGAGCAGCTTGTCCATCTGCTTGCCGGCCTGCGCGTCGCGCTTCAGGCGGAAGGCCACCGACAACTGCCGCACGCGCTCCACCAGCTCGTAGGCCTCGCGGCCTTCCTGCTCGCGGATCACCTCGCCGAGGATGCGACCCAGCAGGCGGATGTCGTCCATCAGCGGCTGGTTCTTGTCCTTGATCGTCTTGATCGAGCGGGTGCCGGTCGTCGTCTTGGGGGCGGGTCTTGCCGCCGGCTTGGCGCGCGCCTTGGCGCTGGACTTCGGAGCAGAGGAGGAGGTACTGGCGGGCATGGCGGCGTCAGAGGTTCGTCAGGGACCAGAGGGAGGGGTGATGTAACGAAGTTACCTTCGGTTGACTTTAGCAGTTTCTTCGTGCGCGGCTCGCCCGCCGGCGTGGCGCGGACGCCTCGATCGGCGACGATCTGCTCCGGGATCGCGCAAGCCACGCTTCGCGGCAAACGAGCTTCCCTCCACCGAGGGACGACAGTGCGCGCCGCTCGGCTAGCATGCCGCCCCATGAACCAAGAATTCGTGATCGCCACCCGCGAGAGCCGCCTGGCCCTCTGGCAGGCGGAACATGTGCAGGCGCTGCTGCAGGCGCGCGGCCTCGAGGTGCGGCTGCTCGGCATGACCACGCGCGGCGACCAGATCCTGGACCGCACGCTGTCCAAGGTCGGCGGCAAGGGCCTGTTCGTGAAGGAGCTGGAAACGGCGCTGGAGGACGGCCGCGCGCAGCTCGCGGTCCACTCGCTGAAGGACGTGCCGATGGAACTGCCCGAGGGCTTCGTGCTCGCGGCGGTGCTGGAACGCGAGGACCCGCGCGACGCGCTGGTGTCGCCGACCTACGGCACCCTCTCGGCCTTGCCCCAGGGCGCCTGCGTGGGCACCTCCAGCCTGCGCCGCGTGACGCAGCTGATGAACCTCCGGCCGGACCTGCGCATCGAGCCGCTGCGCGGCAACCTCGACACGCGGCTGCGCAAGCTCGACGAGGGCCAGTACGACGCGATCGTGCTCGCCGCCGCCGGTCTGAAGCGCCTGAACCTGGCGGACCGCATCAGCCAGTATTTCGGCGTCGACGCGATGATCCCGTGTGCCGGGCAGGGCGCGCTGGGCATCGAGATCCGTGCCGGCCAGGCGTCGCTGGCGGACCATCTGGAAGCCCTGGCGCACCGTCCGACGTGGCTGGCCGCGGCGGCGGAACGCGCGGTCTCGCGCGAGCTGGGCGGCAGCTGCTCGATGCCGCTGGCCGCCCACGCGGTCTGGACCGCCGACGGTGAACTGACCTTGTCCGTCGCCCTGGGGCATCCGATCGAGCCGGAGCGGGCGCTGCTGCGAGCAGGCGCCCAGGCGACGGTGGCCGACCTCGGCGCCGCGGAAGCCCTGGGCATCTCGGCCGCCTCGGCGCTGCGCGAACTCGGGGCCGTCGAGTACCTGAAGGACGTCTGATGCCGGGCGCCGTCGCCCCGGTCCGGTTGCTGCTGACCCGCCCGCGGGCGCAGGCCGATGAATGGGCGCGACGCATGGCCGCGCTGGGGGTGCCGACCGTCTCGCTGCCGCTGATCGACATCGAGCCGGCCAGCGATCCGAGGCCCATCGCGGCCGCGTGGTCGAGCTTGCCGGCGATGGACCTGGCGATGTTCGTCAGTCCGAATGCGGTCGAACAGTTCTTCGACCATCGGCCCGCCGGCGCGGCCTGGCCCGCACGGACCTGGG
>NZ_DASVNZ010000217.1:0-11008 GCF_036486225.1 Roseateles sp.
CGCGTAGGCGCCCAGCATCAGCAGGATGCTCAGGTTCTCGATGAAGCCCTGGACGGCGATCGATCGGCCCGCGCTCAGGATCTGAACGCCGCGATGCTGCAGCAGCGCATTCATCGGCACCACCATCGCGCCGCCGACGGCCCCGACCATCACCATCGCGGGCAGTGCCCAACCCAGGGACGTCACCCACGGCGTCGCGAGCATCAACGCGCCGAGCATCAGGCCGAGCGGCATCACACGCAGCGAGTGATGCAGCGCGATCCATCGTCCTGCAAGACCTGCCCCCGCCACGACGCCGATCGCGACCGTCGCCTGCAGGTAGGCGCCCTGGTTGAGTCTGAGGCCGAGCACGTCCTGCGCCCATTGCAGGACCGCGAGCTGCAAGGTCGCGCCGGCGCCCCAGAACAGCGTCGTCATCGACAGGGACAGGCGACCGCCGAGCCGGTCACGCCACAGCGCCTGATTCGAGATCCGGAAATCGCGCAGGATCTCGCGCATCCGGCGCGGCGGTGTCGGATAGACGATGCCGCTCTCCGGCACCCGGAGCTGCAGGGCCGCGGCCAGCGCGTAGACCCCCAGCAGCGCGCACAGCGACGCGGTCAGCGGCCGGGCGACGCCCAGTTCACCGATCGCCGCCATCCACCAGGGGCTGACCAGCAGCCCGCCCACCATCGTGCCCAGCAGCACGGAGCACACGACCGAGACCTCGATCCAGCCGTTCGCTGCCACCAGTCGGGTCGGCGGCACGATCTCCGTGATCAATCCGTACTTCGCCGGCGCATAGCAGGCCGCGGCGATCCCGACGATGCCGAAGGAGAGCAAGGGATCCAGTCCCGCCGCCATCGCGCCGACCCCGACCGCCTTCAAGCCGTTCATGCAGGTCATCAGCGCGACCTTGGGCCACGCGTCCGCGATCAGCCCGACCACCGGCGCCAGTCCCACATAAGCCAGCGTGAAGCACAGCTTCAGCAGCGGCGCCCACCAGACCGGCTGGCCCATCTCCCGGAGCAGCGCGATGCCGACGATCAGGAGCGCGTTGTCGGCCAATGCGGAAAAGAACTGGGCGGCGATGAGGGTGTGGAAACGTGGGGGCATGGGCGCGGGGGGTGCGCCGCGAGTCTGCGTCGGTGGCGTGACCGCGTGTTGACAACGAATTGACACGCGCCCCACGCGCACCCACCCGGCACCCCCTCCACGATCAGCGACAATCCGCCCCCTATGTTCGCCCTGTTCGAAGACGCCGGAAAATTCCTCGCCGGCCGCATCCTGTCCGAAGCCGATTCCTCGATGCAGATCGAGCTCGAATCCGGAAAGCGCGTCAAAGTGAAAGCCGCCCATGTCCTGCTCAAGTTCGACAAGCCCTCGCCGGCCGAACTGATCGCGGACGGGCAGCGCCTGGCCGAGGAGATCGACCTCGACCTGGCCTGGGAATTCGCGCCGGAAGGCGAGTTCGGTTTCGCCGATCTGGCCGCCGACTACTTCGACGCCAAGTCCACGCTCGCCCAGCAGGCGGGCGCGCTGTTCCGGCTGTTCGACGCGCCGCACTACTTCCGCCGGATGGGCAAGGGCGTCTTCAAGAAGGCGCCGGCCGAGACCGTCAAGGCCGCGCTGCTGGGCATCGAGCGCAAGAAGCAGATCGCCGCGCAGATCGAGCAGTGGGCGGTCGAACTGGCCGAGGGCCAGTGCCCGGCGCCGATCGCCGACCAGATCTACAAGATCCTGTTCCGCCCGGACAAGAACGGCCCGGAGTACAAGGCCGTCGTCGAGGCCGCCAAGCGCAGCCACAAGGCGCCGCTGGACCTGCTCAAGGACGCCGGCGCGATCGCCAGCCCGTACCAGTTCCACTGGAAGCGCTTCCTCTTCGAACATTTCCCGAAGGGCACGAACTTCCCCGCGCTGTCCGCGCCTGAGATCAAGGATGCCCTGCCGCTCGCCCCGGTCCGAGCCTTCTCGATCGACGATTCGGCCACGACCGAGATCGACGACGCGCTGTCCGTCCAGGGCCTGGGCACCGGCACGGTGATCTTCGGCGTTCACATCGCCGCGCCAGGTCTTGCCATCCAGCCGGACTCGCCGGTGGACAAGGTCGCGCGCGAACGCTTCTCCACCGTCTACATGCCGGGCTGGAAGCTGACGATGCTGCCGGACGACGTCGTCCAGGCCTACACGCTGATCGAAGGCCGCGACTGCCCCGCCGTCAGCATCTATCTGACGATGGACGAGGCGACGCTGGAGATCACCGCGCGTGAGACGAAGCTCGACCGCGTGCCCATCGCCGCGAACCTGCGTCACGACAAGCTCGACGACGTCATCACCGACGCGACGCTGACCGGCGACGCGCCGGCCGACTACGACTTCGCGCCGGAGCTGGCCTTCGCCTACCGGCTGGCCAAGGACCTCAAGGCCAAGCGCGAGATCGTTCGCGGCAAGCCCGAGACCTTCAACCGGCCGGACTACAACTTCCGCCTCGACAACGACGGGACCGAACCCGCCGGCGCCGAGCAGGTCAGCATCTCGACGCGCAAGCGCGGCACCGCGCTGGACCTGATCGTGGCCGAGGCGATGATCCTGGCCAACTCCAGCTGGGGCGGTTTCCTGGCCGAGTGCGGCGTGCCCGGCATCTACCGCAGCCAGGCCAGCCTCGCCCCCGGCATCAAGGTCCGCATGGGCACCAAGCCCGCGCCGCACGCAGGCATGGGCGTCGCGCAGTACACCTGGGCGACCTCGCCGCTGCGCCGCTACGTCGACCTGGTGAACCAGTGGCAGATCATCGCCTGCGCCCGCCATGGCAAGACCGCCGCGCTGGCCGCGCCGTTCAAGCCGAAGGACGCGGCGCTGTTCTCGGTCATCTCGGGCTTCGACGCCGCGTACAGCGCGTACAACGGATTCCAGTCAGGCATCGAGCGCTACTGGACGCTGCGGTATCTGCAGCAGCAGGGCATCACCGAACTGACCGCGTCCGTCCTGAAGGACGGACTGGTCCGCGCGGACGACCTGCCACTGGTGTTCCGCGCGCTCGGATGCGAGAACCTGCCGCGCAACGCCCATGTGAAGGTGCGCATCACCGGCCTCGATGAACTGACGCTGGACCTGCACGCCAACCTGATCGAGCGCCTCGACGCCGAAGCCGCACCGGTGACGGTCGACGAAGGCGCCGACGAGGACGAAGAACCCAGCGGCGTCCTGACGCTGGCGATCGACGTCAACGACGACGGCAGCGACGCTCCCAAGAGCGGCGAAGGCGCGGGGGCCACGTCGTCAGCCCCCGCCCCCGCCGCTTCCTGATCCCTTCCTACTTCAAGATGCCCAAGCTCAGCCTTTTGCACTACGCGCTGATCGCCTCGGCCGGGGTGCACCTGGGCCTGGGGACATTGAAGCTCGTCGCGCCGGAACAGTTCGACCGGATCTTCCAGGACGAACCGCTCGAGGTGATCCTCGTCAACGCGCGCGGACAGGAAGCGCCCACCAAGGCGCAGGCCCTCGCACAGGCCAACCTGGCCGGCGGCGGGGAACTGTCCGCCAACGTGCGGGCGACGTCGCCCCTCGCGCCGTCGCCGCTGGAGGAGACCGGCGACAGCATCGAGCTCCAGAAGAGTCAGATCCAGCAGTTGCAGCAGGCGCAGGAACAGCTGCTGACCGTGCTGCGGCGGCAGTTGGCCATGCTGCCGCCGCCGGATCCCGCGCGGGAGAAGAGCACCGCCGAAGGCCGCCAGATCGCCGAGCACCGCCGGCAGCTGGTGCAGACCCTGGCGGAGATCGAGAAGCGCGTGAACACGGAGAATGCGCGGCCGAAGAAGCGCTACGTCAGTCCCGCGACGCGCGAGACCGTGCATGCGCTCTATTACGACCAGTTGCGTCGCCGGATCGAGGCGCGCGGCACGCGCGACTTCCCGAGCTACCAGGGCCGCAAGCTCTACGGCGAGCTCACGATGAACATCCAGGTCGACTACCGCGGCCGTGTCGTCGACACGGAGATCGTGCAGGGCTCGGGCAACGCGGTGCTGGACCGTCGCGCGGTGGCCATCGTGCGGGCGAGCGGGCCGTTCGGCCAGTTCACGTCGGAGATGCGTCGCGGCGCGGAAGTCCTGGTGATGACCTTCCGCTTCCGGTTCAACCGCGACGAAAGCGTGGAAACGACGCTCAGCACCGCCCAGCCGTCCTGAACGTCACCACGCCGCCACGCCGGTCGTCCTGTTCCCAGGGAAATGTCATGAGCGCTGATCCGTCCGCATCGACCACCAACGAAGGCGCCGGCCTCGACCGCTATGTGGTCGCCGGCAATCCGGTGGCGCACAGCCGCTCGCCCGAGATCCACGCGACCTTCGCCGCGCAGACCGGCCAGTCGCTGGTCTATGAACGACTGCTCTGCCCGCTCGACGGCTTCGAGGCGGCGATCCGCGCGTTCGTCGGCGCCGGAGGCCGCGGCTGCAACGTGACGGTCCCGTTCAAGTTCGAGGCCTTCCGCCTGGCGGTCCGCAAGACACCGCGCGCGCAGTTGGCCGGCGCGGTCAACACTTTCCGCTTCGACGATGCCGCGTCCGGCGGCTGGCTCGGCGACAACACCGACGGGGCCGGTCTGCTCGCCGACATCGAGCGCAATGCCGCGCGCCCGCTGCGCGGCCAGCGCGTGCTGCTGATCGGTGCCGGCGGCGCTTCGGCAGGCGTGCTCGGCAGCCTGATCACCGGCCGGCCGGCGGAGATCCGCATCGTCAACCGAAGCGCCGACAAGGCGCTCGCGCTCGCCGACAGCCATCGCGTCTGGGCGGCGGAACACGGCGTGCGCCTGAGCGCCGGCGGCCTCGACGCCCCGGCGCCCGACGGCCGCCACGAGGTGGTGATCAACGGCACCAGCGCCTCGCTCAGCGGTGCCGGGCTGCCGCTGCCCGATCCCGAGGCCCCGGTGCTCGCCCCCGGCGGCCTGGCCGTCGACATGATGTACGGCCCGTCCACAGCGCCTTTCCTGGACTGGGCCGCCGGTCAGGCCGGCTCCGGCGGTGCGCAGCGCGACGGCCTGGGCATGCTGGTCGAGCAGGCGGCCGAAGCCTTCCTCCTCTGGCGCGGCGTGCGCCCCGACAGCGCGACGGTGCTCGCGGACCTCCGCCAGCGACTGGCGCCTCACTGAGGCCACGAGGCATGAAACAGTTCTGGCGCTTCGCCGGGATGCTGCTGGTCAGCGTCCTCTGCCTGCAGCTCTTCTTCGCGGCGCGCATCGCGCTGATGGCGGTCGTGTCGCCGCAGTCGACGACCTTCCAGCGCTCCGAGGCCATGCGGCTGCTGCGCGAGAAGCATCAGATCCTCTGGTCCCAGCAGTGGGTCGACGACGCGCTGATCAGCCGCAACCTCAAGCGCGCGGTGATCGCCAGCGAGGACGCCGGCTTCAACGAACACGGCGGCGTCGACTGGGACGCGCTCGAGAAGGCCTGGGACAAGAACCAGCGCGCGCAGGAACAGGCCGACAAGCGAGCCGCCCGGCTCGCCAAGACCAACCCGAACAAGCCGCCACCGGTCCCGAAGGTGATCGGCGGATCGACGATCTCGCAGCAGCTCGCCAAGAATCTCTTCCTCAATTCCGAGCGCAACCTCGCGCGCAAGGGCCAGGAACTGGTGCTGACGCTGATGCTGGAAGCGCTGCTCAGCAAGCAGCGCATCCTCGAGATCTACCTGAACAACGTCGAGTGGGGCGAAGGCGTGTTCGGCGCCCAGGCGGCGGCGCGTCACTATTACCGTGTCGACGCGTCCCGGCTAGGTCCCAACCAGGCGGCGCGGCTCGCCGTGATGCTGCCGGCACCGAAGCGGTTCGAGAAACGCCCAGGTTCGCCCTATGTGGTTGGCCGTGCTGGCACCATCGAGGCCCGGATGGGCGGCGTCGAGGTACCCTGAGTTCCTCGCACCCGACTTTCACGCGCCCGCCGGACCCGGGCCCGGAGTGGGAGGGGGACCCCGCCATGACATCCGAACTGACTCAAGAGATTGCCGCCACCGCCGCCCGGCTGGTGGTGGAAGAAGGCCTGGAATACGGCCCCGCGAAGTCCCGTGCGCTGAAGGTGCTGGGGCTGCCGCCCCGCACCGCGCTGCCGAATAATGACGAGCTCGAGGACCAGGTCCGCGAGTACCTGGACATCTTCTGCGCCGAGACCCAGCCCGCCGAACTGCAGGCGCTGCGGGAGCTGGCCGCCGTCTGGATGGAGCGCCTGGCGGAGTTCCGGCCGCATCTGACCGGCGCTGTCTGGCGCGGCACCGCGACGCGGCTGTCGCCCATCCACCTGCAGCTGTATTGCGATGACAGCAAATCGACGGAGATCGCACTGCTGAACCAGGGCATAGATTTCGACGTCAGCCAATCGAGAAACCCGAAGGGCGAGACCGTGGATCAGTTGATCCTCGACGCCCCCTGCCGCGCGCTGAACGAACGCGTCGCCATCGCCCTGACCATCCTGGACCATGACGACCTGCGCGGCGGGCTCAAGCCGGATGCCCGGGGGCGGACCGAACGCGGCGACCTCGCCGCGCTGCGCCAACTGATGAATTCGAAGGACGATTGAATGCAACGACGTGCTGTTCTGGGTTTGGGCGCCGCCGGTCTGGTGGCCGCCGGCGCGGGGACCTACCTGGCCCTGCATCATGAAAAGCAGGCCGCACAAGGCGGAGCCGGGAATGGCTCGCCGGCAGGACCGCTGTCCGCGGAGGCCGCGGCGTTCTGGAACGCCAGCTTCGACACCCTCGACCAGCAGACCTACCAGCCGGCCGCCCACTTGCGCGGCAAGCCCTTGCTGCTGAATTTCTGGGCGACCTGGTGCGCGCCCTGCGTCAAGGAACTGCCCGAGATCAACCAGTTCCATGACGAGTTCAGCGCGCAGGGCTGGCAGGTACTCGGACTGGCGGTCGACGCCCCGACGCCGGTGCGCGGATTCCTGGAGAGGATCCCGCTGAAGTTCCCGGTCGCGCTCGCCGGACTCACCGGGACCGACCTGTCCAAGACCTTGGGCAATGCCAAGGGCGGGCTGCCGTTTACCGTCGCCTTTGGTCCTCAAGGCGAACCGATCTGGCGCAAACTGGGCGCGACGAATCTTGAGGAACTGCGCGCGATGGCGCGCGGCAGCAAAGCCTGATTGCGGGTCAACCCCTAGAAGCAGCGGTCTGCGGCCATAGCGGTCGTCCCCAGGCCGGTCAAGCGGATTATTTTTGGGCTGCTGCCGGGATCTGGTCTCAAAACGCGTAAAGTCCACCCTTTTACGCTTCTAGTGTCTTCGCTCTAATTGGCGGGACCGGTCGCTGAATGCAAGTCCTGGTACTACACGGCCCCAACCTCAATCTGCTCGGCACCCGCGAGCCCGGGGTGTATGGCGCGACCACTTTGGCGGAGATCGATACAGATCTTCGCCAGATCGCGCAGGAAGCCGGCGTAGCTCTGGAGAGCTATCAGAGCAACCACGAAGGTGCGCTGGTGGACCGCATTCAGGCGGCGGGTCGCGATGGAACGCGCTTCATCCTGATCAATCCGGCGGCCTACACCCACACCAGCGTCGCGATCCGCGATGCGCTGGCGGCGGTGGCGCTACCCTTTGTCGAGGTGCACCTGTCCAATATCCACAAGCGCGAGCCGTTCCGCCATCACAGCTACGTGTCGGCGCTCGCGGAAGGCGTGATCTGCGGCCTGGGTCCAACCGGTTATCGGCTGGCACTGCAGTTCGCGATCCAACAATTGAGCCGGTCAGCCTCGTCCACCTGAGTGCCGCGGTCCACCGACTTTCGTCGCGGACCGGAAGACATCACCGAAGATCACCCCGATCACCGATCCCCGTTGGAGAGTTCTTATGGATTTGCGCAAGCTCAAGACCCTGATCGACCTCGTGTCCGAGTCGAACATTTCTGAACTTGAAATCACCGAAGCCGATGGCAAGGTGCGCATCGTCAAGTCCGATGGGCAGCCCCTCGTGGCCGCCATGCCCATGATGCAGGCCGCGCCGCAGGTGGCCGCCCAGCCGGTCGCCGCGCAGCCTGCCGCCGCGCCGGCACCCGTCGCCGCGCCGGCCCCGGCCGTCGAGACCGGCCACATCGTCAAGTCGCCGATGGTCGGCACCTTCTACCGCGCGTCCAGCCCGAACGCCAAGGCGTTCGCCGAGGTCGGCCAGCAGGTCAAGGAAGGCGACGCCATCTGCATCATCGAGGCGATGAAGATCATGAACGAGATCGAAGCCGACAAGTCCGGCACGATCGTCAAGATCCTGGTCGAGAACGGCCAGCCGGTGGAATACGGCCAGTCCCTGATCGTCATCGAGTAAGGCGGTCCGAGATGTTCAAGAAGATCCTCATCGCGAATCGCGGCGAGATCGCTCTTCGTATCCAGCGCGCGTGTCGCGAGCTGGGCGTGAAGTCGGTCGTCGTGTATTCGGAGGCGGACCGCGACGCGAAGTACGTGAAGCTGGCCGACGAGGCCGTCTGCATCGGACCCGCACCGTCCGCGCAGAGCTACCTGTCGATGCCGGCCATCATCGCGACGGCCGAAGTCACCGACGCCGAGGCGATCCACCCCGGCTATGGCTTCCTGTCGGAGAACGCCGACTTCGCCGAACGCGTCGAGCGCAGCGGCTTCACCTTCATCGGCCCGACCCCGGAGAACATCCGGACCATGGGCGACAAGGTCTCGGCCAAGCAGTCGATGATCAAGGCCGGCGTGCCCTGCGTGCCCGGTTCTGAAGGCGCCCTGCCGGACGACCCGAAGGAGATCGTCCGCATCGCCCGCGCGATCGGCTATCCGGTGATCATCAAGGCCGCCGGCGGCGGCGGCGGTCGCGGCATGCGCGTCGTCCACACCGAGGCCGCCCTGGTCAACGCGGTGCAGATGACCAAGGCCGAGGCCGGTGCCGCCTTCGGCAATCCGCAGGTCTACATGGAGAAGTTCCTGGAGCATCCGCGTCACGTGGAGATCCAGGTGCTGGCCGACGGGCAGAAGAACGCCGTCTGGCTGGGCGAACGCGACTGCTCGATGCAGCGCCGCCACCAGAAGATCATCGAGGAAGCGCCGGCGCCGGGCATCCCGCGCCGCCTGATCGAGCGCGTCGGCGACCGCTGCGCCGCCGCCTGCAAGAAGATGGGCTACCGCGGCGCGGGCACCTTCGAGTTCCTGTACGAGGACGGCGAGTTCTACTTCATCGAGATGAACACCCGCGTGCAGGTGGAGCATCCGGTGACGGAGCTGGTGACCGGCATCGACATCGTGCAGATGCAGATCCGCATCGCCGCCGGCGAGAAGCTGCCCTTCACGCAGCGCAACATCACGATGCGCGGCCACTCGATCGAATGCCGCATCAACGCGGAAGATCCGGTCAAGTTCATCCCGTCGCCGGGCCGCATCACGATGTGGCACCCGCCGGGCGGCCCCGGCGTGCGCGTGGACTCGCATGCGTACACCAACTACTTCGTGCCGCCGAACTACGACTCGATGATCGGCAAGATCATCGTCCACGGCGACACCCGCGAGCAGGCCCTGGCCCGCATGCGGATCGCGCTGTCGGAAACCGTCATCGAAGGCATCCAGACCAACATCCCGCTGCACCGCGAGTTGATGGCCGATGCGAAGTTCATTGAAGGCGGCACCGACATCCACTATCTCGAACAGTGGATGGCTGCGCACAAGCGTTGATCTCGCGCTAAGCGACAATACCGAGGCCCTCAGGCGTGGACGCGAGTCCGCCTTGAGGGCTTCTCCATTTCAGAAGTCCACCGAAGTCCCGGAGCCGCCATGAGCGAACACCCAGTGAGCGACGCTCACGCCAACGATCCCCTGCTGCACGAGCTCGTGCTCATCTGCCGCGAAGAGGACGTCGAGACCGTCAGCGACGCGCTGATGGAAGTGGAGTCGCTGGCCGTGTCGGTCGAGGACGCCGATGCCGACACGCCCGCCGAGCGCGCGCTGTTCGGCGAACCCGGCATGCCGGCGCCGCGCGCGGGCTGGGATCGTTCGGTGGTGAAGGCGCTGTTCGCGACGGAAGCCGAGGCGACCGAAGCGGCCACCCTGCTGCTGGCGCAGGATTGGGCCGAAGACGTGCACGTCCAGACAATCCAGACCATCGCGCAGCAGGACTGGGTCCGGCTGACGCAGTCGCAGTTCGCGCCGGTCGAGATCACGCCGGCGTTCTGGATCGTGCCGTCCTGGCACGAGGCGCCCGCGCAGGCGAAGCAGATCATGCGACTCGACCCGGGCCTGGCCTTCGGCACCGGCACGCATCCGACGACGCGCATGTGCCTGCGCTGGATCGCCCGCCACGGCGACGAGGCGGCCGGCTGGGACCGCGTGCTCGACTACGGCTGCGGCTCGGGCATCCTCGCGATCGCCACCGGCCTGTTCGGCGCGAAGTCCATCGACGCCGTCGACATCGACCCGGCCGCGCTGATCGCCTCGACGCAGAACGCCAAGGACAACGGCGTGACGCTGAATGCCGCGCTGCCGGACGCCGCCCGCGGCGAGTACCCGGTCGTGCTGGCCAACATCCTGGCCACGCCGCTGAAACTGCTGGCGCCGCTGCTGTGCAACCACCTGCGCCCCGGCGCGCACCTGGTGCTGGCCGGCATCCTCGAGCGCCAGGCCGACGAGCTGAAGGCCGCCTACGCGCCGCACGTGCAGCTCGACGTCGCGGACAGCGAGGACGGCTGGATCCTCATGACCGCGCGACGCGCGGCCTGATGGTCGCACCGCGCCCCCTTCCCTCCGAGACCGACCGCCAGCCCCGATGAACAGCCAGTTCTCCGCCTTCGTCCACCCGGTGACCGAGTGTCAACCTGGGGGTGTTCGCGGCAAGGACTGACCCTGCTTCGTGGCATCATCGCGACCATGAATCTCGCGACCCGCTGCACGACCTGCGGCACCATCTTCCGGGTGGTGCAGGACCAGCTGCGCGTCTCCGAAGGCTGGGTCCGCTGCGGCCGCTGCGCCGAGGTCTTCGACGCACGCGAGCAGCTGTTCGACCTCGAGCGCGACAGCCCGCCGCCCTGGCCGCCGCTGAGCGCA
>NZ_DASVNZ010000219.1:0-6209 GCF_036486225.1 Roseateles sp.
GTCACGCGGGCGCCGTTCACGACGACCACCGAGGTCTATCCCGACAGTCCGCGCACGAACCCGGAGGAATGCGTCGAGGCGCAGGTCGTGGCCGTGCGCGCGGCGCTCGACTTCGCAATCTCGCACCGGCCCTGAACGGACGGGCCTCGCGCCGGGCCGGATGCCGCCGCCCGGCGCTCGCGCTGCTGCCAGAACTGGACAGCCGCGCGCGGAAACTGCCCAGGTCGACCACCCGACCCGAGGCCACCCATGCACACGCCCTTCCCTTCAGGCGCCGATGACTTCGACTTCGAATTCGGCTCCTTCGCCATCCATCACCGCCGGCTCAACAGTCGCCTGAGCGGCTGCGAGGACTGGACCACTTTCGAGGGCCGCTGCACCACGCGACCGATCCTCGGCGGCCTGGGCAACATCGAGGACAACGAGCTGGATCTTCCGGAAGGTCGCTACCGCGCAGTGGCGCTGCGCTCCTTCGATCCGAAGAGCGGCCTGTGGGCGATCTGGTGGCTGGACAGCCGCGCGCCGCATGCGCTGGACGTGCCGGTCAAGGGCCGCTTCGACGGCCCGATCGGGCTGTTCTACGCCGACGACGTGCTGGACGGCCGAGACATCAAGGTCCGCTTCACCTGGGACAAGCGTGACCTGGCCGAACCTCGCTGGGAGCAGGCGTTCTCCGCGGACGGCGGGACGACGTGGGAGACGAACTGGATGATGCGGTTCACGCGGGTGGCCGCTTGATTCGGATGACCAGATTCCGCTCCGGCATGCGTTGCGATCGGAAAGGTCAACGACGAGTTCGTCAACTCCGCCAAAGGTCTTCGCCGCATAGCACCAACCCTTCGTTCGACACATCGATTTAGTCAAATTGGATGCCTTGAGCGATCAGGCTGACGCTTGTCGTGGACATCTTTCGCCATCGACGCCAAGACGGAGTGACACCCTGGACGCTGGCTGTCTAGACTGGGACAGAGGTGGACCCGACGCGTCCACGCGGGGCTCAAACCGGGCCCAGGTTCACTGGCTCCAGAACATTCGATGATCCTGCCTACCGGCTCGGCCTTTGTCGGCCCCCTCGTCAAAGCAATCTCGCATGCTCGACTGAGCAACTACCGGACGTTCTTCAATCCTGTGGACGATGGCGAAACGCTTGGTCTGTATCAGTGGAACGATGACGTCAGCGGATCGCTATTCCGAGCAATGTCGCTCCTGGAAATAGTTCTCCGGAACCAGTTTCACAAGGCCCTGGGAAGTCGCTTCGGTGCCGTCGGCCCGAGCGGCGGGAAAGACTGGTTCAACCACCTTCACTTGAACCCCGACTCGCGGGAGAAAGTCAAGAAGCTCACTCACAAGAAGCGCCACGGGACATGGCTACCGCGCAATCCCATGCCTTCTCCGGACGACGTGGTCTCGAAGCTGTCGTTCGGTTTCTGGCCTCACTTGTTGGACGTGACCTCCGATAGCAGCGGGCTCGCGCTCAAGTGGGGCGAGATCCTCGTGGAGGTCGTGCCCGGTCACCGCATGCGCCAACCCGCACAGTGGAAACGGGCCGAGCGCGATGCACTCTTCTCCCGACTGGATCTATGCAACGAGATACGCAATCGCATCGCGCATCACGAGCCGATCTGGAAGCTGGGGCCCCTGATGGAAGAAGCTCGCGCTCGATCGGGCGTCACACCGGCCATCGTCGCCGGAGCGCCCGCCACGCCCGCAGATGCCGTCGACCGGCTGCGCCTTTACTACGACCGCATGGTGGAGCTGCTCAAGTGGCTGTCCCCCGACGTGGCGACCGCTTACCGTGGAGGCGAGACGGATGCACGTTGCCGAGTGCTGTTAAGCCATGACGCCGTAGCGCACTACCGCCGACGGCGACCCTTCGGCGAGGTCCAGCTTGACTTCTTTCTGGGAGATCGCCGCTTGGCGAAGATCCTCAGGTACGCATCACGCCATCGTCAGCCGGTGGCGCTCAAGCGAGGTGCGGCCACGATCGGCTACTGGACGAGCCATGCTCCGTAGTCAACTTGCGTCCGCAGGCTTTTACGCAAAAGCAGCAACGCACCGCACAAAGGAAAAAGGCCGCTTGCGCGGCCAGTTCCCTCTTTTGCGTCTTGGAGTTTGGCGTCCGTCCGAGGAGGGATGCAGCCAACCTGTATTCCAAGCGCCTACCTGTGTAGTGTAACCGCTATCCCCACACCGCCACAGGACAGTCCACCTTCCCCTCGCCGTACCTCACACCTGGCTCGACATCCTGGACCAGGATCGTCGGCCCGTCGAGGTCGACGATGTCGCACAGCTGGCCGACCAGCATCGCCGGCGCCATCGCCAGGCTGGTGCCGCCCATGTTGCCGACCATCACGCCGAGCTTGAGCACCCGCGCGCGGTGCGCCATCAGCAGCCCTTCTGTCAGCCCGCCGCATTTGTCGAGCTTGATGTTGAGGACGTCGAAGCGCCCCGGCAGCGCCTCGAGTTCGTCGAGCGTCAGGCAGCTTTCGTCCGCCGCCGTCGGCATCGGGAAGTCGACGAGCGCCATGTCGGCTTCCCGACCGCGCGCGAAGGGCTGCTCGACGAGGCTGACGTCGCAGGCGACCAGCACCGGCAGCAGCGGCTCGATCGTGGCCGGCGTGAAGCCCTGGTTGGCGTCGACGCTCAGCCACACGTCCGGCCGCGCGCCGCGCACCGCACGCACCCGCGCGATGTCGGCATCCGTGTCGCCGGTGAGCTTCAGCTTGAGCGCCCGCATGTCGCGCAGCGCGAGCGCCCTGGTCGCCATCGCGCCGGGCTCGTCGGCGCCCAGCGTGATCGTCGTGGTCAGCGGGCGCGGCTCGGTGAGCCCCGCCATCTGCCAGACGGATCGGCCGGTGCGCCGGGCTTCGAGTTCCCACAACGCGCAATCGACCGCGTTGCGCGCGCCGCCCGGCGGCAACAGGTGACGCAGCGCCTGGCGGCCGATGCCGCCCTCGATGGCCTCGCGCACCGCCTCCAGCTGCACCGGCATGTCCGCTGGGCGATCGTTCAGGTAGTAGACGCCGGCCGCTTCGCCGCGCCCTTCGTACAGACCGTCGCGCAGGACGACGCGCATGGCGGGCATTTCGGTGAAGCGATAGCCGGAGATGACAAAGGGCTCGCGCAGCACGAGCTGCTCGACATGGGTGGACAGTTGAAGACGGGGCATGAGGTGAGGAGCTCGACGGGGAGGGTCAGGCGTTGCGAAGTCAGGCGTTGCGGAAACGCCGGGGAGAGAGGTCTGGGGCATGGACGCCGGCAGCCGCGATGTCTTCGGGCAATTGCTCGCCGAGCGCGAGCGCAGCCGCCGCACGGGCCAGCGCGGGCGCGGTCTGGATGCCGTAACCGCCCTGCCCCGCACACCAGAAAAAGCCGGGTGCCGTCGGGTCGAACCCGACCACCGGCGTGCGGTCCGGACTGAACACTCGCAGCCCCGCCCAGCGATGACGCACGCGTGCAACGCGTTGTCCGCTCAGCGTCTCGAAGCGGTCGACCGCGATCGCCACGTCCAGTTCCTCGGGCTGCGCGTCGCAAGGCGGACTGGGCGTCTCGTCCGCGGGGGAGATCAGCAGGAGGCCCGCGTCCGGCTTGAAGTAGTGGCTCTCGTCGATCGCGATGACCGCCGGCCAGTCGGCCGCCTCGGCGGCGGCGACGCCCGCCGGCACGTCGATCAACGCGGCCGTCCGCCGCAGCGGCTGCAGCGCCAGAGGCGCGACGCCGGCCATGTGGGCCACCGCATCCGCCCACGCGCCGGCCGCGTTGATCACCAGTGGCGCGCGCACGCTGAAGCTGTCGGTGCGGGCCAGCCAGCCCTGCTTCTCGCGCACCAACTCGCGCAGCGGCGATCCGAGGTGCAGGCGGACGCCGCCGGCGCGCGCCTGCCGCAGGAAGCCCTGATGCAGCGCATCGACATCGATGTCCGCCGACGTGTCGTCGAGCAGCGCCCCCTCGATCCGGTCGCGCTGCAGGATCGCCAGGCGCCGGATCACCTCGTCCGCGTCCAGGCGGCGCGTGTGCGTACGCACGTCCTCGTCGGCGGCGAACCGGTCGGCGACGGCCTGCTGCCCGGCGCCGATCAGGTAGAGCGTGTCCCGCGCCCGCAGCAGCGGGACGTCGGTGAAGCCCGCCGGCGGTTGATCGAAGAAGGACCGGCTCGCCCGCGTCAGCGCGCGCACCGGCGCATTCCCGTAGAGCGCCGAGTACAGCGCCGCGGAGCGCCCGGTGGTGTGGTACCCCGCATGCGCCTCCGCTTCGAGCACGGCCACCGTCATGTGCGGCGCCAGGTTCGCCGCGATCGACGCCCCGGCGATGCCGGCCCCGATCACCAGGCAATCCACGCTGCGGGCGCTCGTCTCACTCATGGTTTTTAGCTACTTTCCAAATTGGAAAATAACTCTACCATCCGGACAACTCGATGCACAACCTGGTTTTGTCACGGGAAGACCCGCAGAACTGCTTCCGGAGGCCCGCGACGATGAGCGCCACCATGACCCCCACCAGCACCGTCCCCGACCCCGCCGCCGACCGCTCCGCGATGAGCGCGCGCGCCACCTGGTTCGGCCAGCCGCGCGGGCTCACCGTGCTGTTCCTGACCGAGATGTGGGAGCGCTTCTCCTTCTACGGGATGAGCGCGCTGCTGGTCTATTACATGACCAAGCAGCTGCATTTCACGCAGGCCGACGCCTCGCTGATCTACGGGCTGTACACCGGCGGCGTGTTCCTGACGCCGATCGCCGGCGGCTACCTCGCCGACCGGTGGCTGGGCAGGCGCCTCGCGATCGTGATCGGCGGCAGCCTGATGGCGGTGGGGCACTTCGCGCTCAGCTGGGAAGCGATGTTCTATCCCAGCCTCGTGCTGATCGCACTGGGCAACGGCCTCTTCCTGCCCAACCTGCCGAGCCAGGTCGGCGACCTCTACGCCGAGGACGACCCGCGCCGCGGCGGCGCCTACAACGTCTACTACGTCGGCGTGAACCTCGGCGGCCTGCTCGCGCCGCTGGCCTGCGGCACGCTGGGCGAGGTCTACGGCTGGCACTGGGGTTTCGGCGCCGCAGGCGTCGGCATGTGCGTGGGTCTGGCGATCTATCTGCTCGGCGGGCGGCATCTGCCGGTGGACCGGCCGCGCGACACGTCAGCGCGCGCCGCCAACGCCGCAAGTCCCGATGCGACGGGGGCTGACGGCTCCACGGGTTCGACGAGTTCGACGCCCCTTGAGGAATCCATCGATGGCGACGCGCGACGCAAGCCCGGCGCGGCGGCGATCGTCGTGCCGCTGCTGCTGGTGGCCCTGGCGGTGATGGTGTTCCGCAGCTCGTACGCGCACAGCGGCAACACGCTGGCGCTGTGGGCGGACACCAGCGTCGACCTGCACGCCTTCGGCTTCGCCATCCCGGTGACCTGGGTGCAGTCGCTGAATCCGCTGTTCGTTTTCCTGTTCACGCCGCTGCTGATCCGCGCGTGGCGGCACGCCGCCGTGAAGGGACGCGAGCCCGCGCCGGTCCGGAAGATGGCAATCGGCGCGGCCGGCGTCGCCGCGGCCTACCTGCTGCTGGCGGCGATGGCCGCGATGTCCGATGGCAAGCCGGTGAGCGGCCTGTGGCTGCTGGTGTTCTTCGCGGTCTACACGATCGGCGAGCTCTACATCCTGCCGGTCGGGCTGGGCCTGTTCGCGCGGCTCGCGCCGTCAGGCATGGGCGCGACGGTCATCGCCGCGTGGTTCCTCGCGGCCTTTGCGGGGAACCTGCTGTCGGGGGTGGTGGGACGTGCGTGGGAGTGGCTCGGGCCGGCAGGATTCTTCGTGCTGCTCGCAGCGCTCGCCGCGGCTGCCTCACTGGCGCTTCTCGCGCTGGGTCCCATGTTGAGGAGGCTCGAGGCGCCGCTGGCCCTCACCCCTACCCTCTCCCGCAAGCGGGAGAGGGAGTAAGAAGCGCAGTGCCGGACGCTTCTTCGCAAGCGGGAGAGCGGGTCGCAGGAGCAGTGCCGTACTCCCTCTCCCGTTTGCTGTATGGACCGAGGACATGGGTGACAGGTGTGCCGGGACATGGGTAACAGGTCGGGGCCAGGTTAGCCAGCCTGGCACAGCTCAATCATGCGCACCTTTTGGTGGCAGAAGAAGACATCGAAGCTGCCGTCGATATCCGGGTGAGGTCGTAGGGCGACAGGTTGGCCGATGAGGCCTCTGCCGACGCGATAGGTGTTGCCCTTGAACT
>NZ_DASVNZ010000232.1:0-3371 GCF_036486225.1 Roseateles sp.
CGGTCCTGTCCAGCAGGTCGGCCACGTGGTCCGGCACCAGCTGGGCCGGGGGGATGGCCACCAGCTGACGACCGGTCAGCGCCGCGATGCGGGGCGACACGACGCTGCCCAGCGTCGCGCCGATCGCGCCGCAGATCGACGCGCCGACCCATCGGGCGGTGGCGATCACCGCGATCTGCAGCAGGCTGTGATCGGTGTCCTGGTCGACGAAGTTGCGATCGTTGCCGATGCCCAGCGTCTGCGGCGCGTCGAAAGCGCTGCGCACGCCCAGCTCGGCGATCGCGCCGCCGATGCCCCGGCCCAGTCCGAAGCCGAAGGCGGCCGCGCCACCGATCGAAGCCGCGAGGGCGACGATGGCCTTCAGCACCTCGGTGTCGGCGGGCGTCATCGACAGGCCGGCCATCCGGATCGCGTCGAAGCGGGCGACGGCCTGGCTCCGGACCGCTTCATGCGCCAGCGACCGGGATCGCGGGTTCGCGAGCGCGACGGCGAGAGAACCTGCGCGTGATCGGGGTCGCAGGACATCGCGCTCGAGCTCCGCGCTGGCTTCGGCGAGCGCGTCGACGATGTTGTGGACGCCCGTTCCGGCCACCGGATCGGCCTCCGGATGCGCACCATCCGGGTCGGTGCACGGCTCGGAGCGCCCGTCGATGCCCGTCTCCCCGGGCATCGACGACGACGCGCCGTGAGACACCGGGTCCATCTGGAAAGGGATCATGTCGGCCTCGCTGGTCAGCCCCGGCGGGACGAGATGACGCACCGGTGTCTCCGCCGGCGCAGGCCGGTCGCGTCAGGAGACGCGGCGGATGCGCGGCAGGAGCGCTGCGGGCTCGGCGGAGGCGGCGTCAGTCCAGGCTGGCGGACCAGCGGTTCCAGTCCGCGAGGCGGCGGCGGTCCTGCTTGGTCGGGCGGCCCTGCTCGATGGCGTCGGCCGGCTCGGGCGCGAGGCGCCGTGCCTCTGCGGCGCGCTCGCGGGTGGCGATGCTGTCGGGCGTTTCCTCGTACAACGCCTGCGCCACCGGCGCCGGGCCGCGCACGCTGCTGATGCCCGCCACCTTCACCTCGCGATCGACCTGACCCTGGCGCAGCTTCACGACGTCGCCGACGCGCACCTCGCGCGAGGCCTTCGCGGCTTGCCCGTTGATGGTCACGCGGCCCTTGCCGATCTCGTCGACCGCGATCGAGCGGGTCTTGAAGAAGCGCGCGGCCCAGAGCCATTTGTCCAGGCGCACGCCAGGGGATCCTGCGGAAGGGGAATGGGGAGAGGAAGACATCGAAGTCGGATTGTCCTATGAGGTCAACGGATCGGGCGATGGTGCCGCTGGCAACCGGACCACGGCGTCCAGGCCGCCGATGACCCCATCCCGCTCGCGGTTGTCCAGGGTGAGCGTGCCGCCGAGCGAGCCGACGATCTCCCGGCAGATGGCAAGTCCGAGGCCTGAGCCTCCGCCGGCGCCCGCCGCGAAGGGCTGCCCGAGCTTGGGCCGCAACGCCGCAGCGATGCCGGGGCCGCTGTCGGCGATGCGCAGTTCGATGCCGTCGGGGCCTGTTCCCCTTGTCACGCGCACTTCAAGACGTCCGCCGCGCGGGCAATGCCGCAGCGCGTTGTGCAGCAGGTTGCGCACGAGCTCCCGCAGCGCCCATTCGTGGCCGCGCACCGGCGCGGGTTCCGTCGAGAGCTCGAAGTCGAGTTCCGCGTCGGCGATCAGCGGCGCGAGGTCCAGCGCCACCTCGCGCACCGAGTCCGCCAGATCCAGCCGCGGCGGATCGCCCTGCTGCCGCAGCTGCTCGACCTTGGCCAGCGCCAGCATCTGGTTGGCGAGCGCGGTGGCGCCGTCCACGGTTGCGCCGATCTCGTCGATCGCCTGCGTCAGCGGCAGGTCGCCGCGCCGCGCCGACTGCACCTGCGCCTTGAGCACCGCCAGCGGCGTGCGCAGCTGGTGCGAGGTGTCGCGCACGAAGCGCTTCTGATGCGCGAAGAGGCCGGCCTGCCGATGCCAGGCCTCGTTGATCGCGACCACCAGCGGCGCGAGTTCCGCCGGCACGCCCGGCATGGGAATGGGGCTGAGGTCGTCGTCCGCGCGCTCCCCGATGGAGCGGCTCAGCTCGCGCACCGGCCAGGTCGCGAACAGCACCACGCCCCAGACCACGATGGCGATCACCGCCAGCAGCGCGGCCTGCCGCCACAGCGTCGAGATCAACACCTGCCGCGCCAGCGTGCGCCGGATCTCCAGCGTCTCCGCCACCTGGATCGTCGCCACGCCCAGGCCCGCCTCGCCCGAGACCGGCTGCTTGAGCACCGCGACGCGCACTTCCTCGCCCTGGTAGACGTCGTCGTAGAAATCGACGAGGGCCGCGTAGGCGCCGCGATCGGGCAGCTTGCCGTGCCACGCGGGCAGGTCGTCGAAGCCCGACACCCATTCGCCCCGGAAGCCGGTGACGCGGTAGAACATGCGGCTGCGGTTGTCGGCCTCGAAGGCTTCCAACGCCGCGTACGGGACCTCGGAGACGAGCTGCGGCGATTCGCGCGTGCCGTGCACGTCGAGCTGCTCGCCGATGGTCTTCGCGGACGCGAGCAGCGTGCGGTCGTAGGCCGTGTCGATGGCCTTGAGCGCGTCCTCGTAGAGCCGGTGCGCATTCGCCGCGATCAGCAGCCCGACCGGCACCAGGATGCCGGCCAGCAGCCGGCTGCGCATCGAGGACAGCCAGCGCCGGCGAGGTCGCACCGGCAACGGGGACGACGGGGACGACGCTGACGACGGGAACAACGGATCGGCCACTCAGTCCGGCGCCTTGAGCAGGTAGCCCAGGCCGCGCAGCGTCACCAGCGTCGCGCCGAGGTCGCGCAGCCCCGGCGCCAGCTCGCGCTCGTAGTACGGCAGGGCGATGTTGCACGCCGGGCAGCCGGCGAAGCGGAAGAAGACCAGCACCGCCGGGCCGCGGAACGTCAGGCTCTCGCGGGTCAGCCGCTCGCCATCCACCTCGTCCAGCGAGAAGGGCGGCGCCGGGTCGCCGGCCGCCACCCAGTTCGACGGGTGGGCAGCCTCCACCAACTCGCGCCGTTGGTCGATGTTGAGCTGCAGCTGGTCCGGGTCCCAGGTCCTCTCGCGCTCCGCGTGGAGTTCGCTCAGCAGGTCGCGAAGGGTCTTGACCATGGCTCAGCTCCTTGTGAGGACCTCCAAGTCCTGAAGGCCTGGGGCGGGCGCGACAAACGAGAAGTCCTCAAGCCACCTATTGACCGAGGTCATAGCCCCGGTTCAGCCCACCGCAGCGGCCGGCGTCTCGGCGAAGAACTGGTTCTCGGGACGCGGCAGGCCGAGGTTCTCGCGCAGGGTCGCGCCCTCGTATTCCTTGCGAAAGATCCCACGCCG
>NZ_DASVNZ010000282.1:0-4777 GCF_036486225.1 Roseateles sp.
GGGTCCGTCGCGTCGACGCTCACCAGCACCGCCGGCTGCTCGCCGCGGATGACGCGCCGGCTGAAGTCCGGCGGGATGACGATGAGGAACTGCACCTCGCCGTCCTCGACCAGCGCATCGCCCTCGCGTTCCGACGCAGGCCGGGCCTGGACGCGGAAGTAGCCGCTCTGCGCCAACGCCGCGACCAGGCTGCGCGCCATCGGCCCGCGATCCTGCGTCACGACCGCGGTCGGCAGGCCCTTCGGATCGGTGTTGATCGCGTAGCCGAAGAGCAGCAGCTGCAGGATGGGCACCCCCACCGCCATCGCGAAGGTCGGCCGGTCGCGCAGCATCTGCTGGACCTCCTTGATGAAGATCGCCAGCACGCGCGCGAGGCTGAAGCGGCTCGACGTCATCGCGCGGCCTCGAAGTTGTCGGGCGTCTTGCTGATCAGGCTGATGAAGACGTCCTCGAGATTGGCCTCGGCGCGCTCCCATCGCAGGCCGGCATTGGCACCCCCAGCGCCGCTGGCGCCACGGTCGTCGCGGTGTGGCGCGATGGCGCGCTCCAGCGCCGCCTCGTCCTGGCCGGCGACGTGCAGGCTGTTGCCGAACGCGGCGACGCTCAGCACGCCCTCGGCGCCGTTGAGTGCCGTCGACAGCTCGGCCAGGCGCCTGGGATCCTCCGCATGCAGCGCCCAGACGGTCAGCTTGGCCTGCTCGATGATCTCGCGCTGCGTGCCGCGCGCGAGCAGCTTGCCGTAGGCGATGTAGGCGAGCTCATGGCAGCGCTCGGCCTCGTCCATGTAGTGCGTCGAGACCAGCACCGTGATGCCGTCCGCCGCCAGGCGATGGATCTCGTCCCAGAAGTCGCGCCGCGCCTTCGGGTCGACCCCGGCGGTGGGTTCGTCGAGCAGCAGCAGCTTCGGCTCGTGCAGCAGACAGGCGGCGAGCGCCATCCGTTGTTTCCAGCCGCCCGACAGCGCGCCGGCCAACTGGTCCTGGCGCGTCTTCAGTCCGAGCCGGTCCAGCGCCTCGTCGACGCGACGCGCACGGTGGTCGAGTTCGAAGAGACGTCCGATGAAATCGAGGTTCTGCCGGATCGACAAGTCCTCGTACAGGCCGAAGCGCTGCGTCATGTAGCCGACCTGCCGCTTGATCTCGCCGGCGCGCTTGCGCATGTCGAGGCCGAGGCAGGTGCCCTCGCCCTCGTCGGGCGTCAGCAGGCCGCAGAGCATGCGGATGGTCGTCGTCTTGCCACTGCCGTTGGGACCGAGGAAGCCGCAGATGCGGCCGCGTCCGAGCTGCAGGTCGACATGGTCCACGACGGTCCGCTGACCGTAGCGCTTGGTCAGGCCTCGGACGTCGATGGCGAGCTCGCTGGCGGTGTTGCTCATGGACGTCCCGACGACGAGGCGGGAGAGGCGGGAGAGGCGTGAGAGGCGGGCAAGGCGCCCGCCACGGGCCGGACTTCGAGCGGCTGACCGGGATGCAGCCGGAGCGCCTGCGCCGGATCCGGCCTGGCCTCGACGAGGAACACCAGCCGCGATCGTTGACTGTTGGAATAGATGACCGGCGGCGTGTACTCCGGCTGCGGTGAGATGTAGCTGACGCGCGCCGCGATCGGCGCGCCGCAACCGTCGCAGCTGAGCTGCACCGCCTGCCCCTGGCGCAGCGAGGCCAGCTCGGGCTCCGGCACGTAGAAGCGCGCCTTGCGCTGTGCAGGCGGAAGCAGCGACACGACAGGCTGCCCGGCGTTCACATACTCGCCGACGCGGTAGAAGGTGTCGTCGACCAGGCCTGCGGCCGGCGCGCTCTGGCGTGTCTGCGATTCGCGCCACTGCTGCTGGGCGAGCGCCGCCGACGCCGCCGCCGTGTTGGCGCGCGCGGCGACCTGCTGGTCGTTGCGCGCCGGCAGTTCCGCCACGCGCAGCGAGGACTCGAGTTCCCGCACCCGCTGGCGCGCCTGCGCGGCGGTGGCGCGGGCATCGTCCAGCCGCGAGGCGGAGATGAAGCCCTGTCCGATCAGCTGCTGTTGCCGCGCGAGGTCGGAGTCCGCCAATGTCGATTGCGCACGCGCCTGCGCCAGCTGGGCGCGGCTCATCGCGATCTCGTCGGGGCGACGGCCCTTGGCGACGTCGGCCTGCTCGGCCCTGGCCGCCTCCAGCCGCGCGTCGGCCTCGGCCCGCGCGGCGCTCACCGGCGTGACGTCGATGCTGAACAGCGGCACGCCCGCGTTCACGGTATCGCCGCGCTGCACTTGCAATTCGACGAGCTGTCCCGCGACCGGCGCCGCGACGTAGACCGGATCGCCCTCCGCGTAGCCGGACCAGGCCGGTGGCGGCTCGTCCCTGCAGGCGCCCAGCATCGCGACGGGAATCAGGGCGAGCAGACACAGGCAACGCGGCATCTTCGGCATCGGCATCGGCGCGGTCTCCGGCGACGGGGTGACAGGGATTATTGCCCCTCCGTCACCAGGGGCAAGACCGGTGCCCCGCAGCGTTTCGATGACGGTCGACATTACATTATTCATGTCGAGCAACATTGAAAATGCTCAAGGAGACGTGAATGAAAGCGCTGATCGCCGCCTACGCCCGCACGCCGTTCCACTTCGCGAAGAAGGGCGCGCTGGCCCAGACACGGCCTGACGATCTGGCCGCGCAGGCCGTGCGCGGGCTGCTGGATCGCACCGGCGTGGCCGGCTCGGAGATCGAGGACGTGATCCTCGGCTGCGCCTACCCGGAGGCCGCGCAGGGCAACAACCTGGCGCGCATCGTGGGCCTGCTCGCGGGACTGCCGCACAGCGTGCCGGGCATGACGGTGAACCGCTTCTGCGGCTCGTCGATGCAGGCGGTGCACATCGCCGCCGCGAACCTGGAAGCCGGCATCGGCGAGGCTTACCTCTGCGTCGGCGTCGAGTCGATGACCTTCGTGCCGCAGGGTGGTTTCAACTTCTCCCCGCACCCGGCGCTGCAGGCGGACACCGACGCGTACATCTCGATGGGCGACACCGCGGAGAACGTGGCCGAGCGCTGGGACGTCAGCCGCGCGGACCAGGAAGCGTTCGCGCTGGCCTCCCACCGCAAGGCCGCCGCGGCGCGTGCGGACGGACTGCTGCGCGACGAGATCGTGCCCGTGGTCAATGCCGCCGGCGAGACCGTGGCCGAGGACGGCTGCATCCGTCCCGGCACGACGCTGGAGGCGCTCGCGTCGCTGAAGCCGGTGTTCCGGCCGGACGGCGTGGTCACGGCGGGCACCTCGTCGCCGCTGACCGACGGCGCGTCCGTCGTGCTGGTCTGCACCGAGGACTTCGCCCGCCGCCACGGCATCGAGCCGCTGGCGCGTGTGGTCAGCTTCGCGAGCGTCGGCGTCGATCCGGCGGTGATGGGCATCGGCCCCGTGCCTGCGACGCAGCTGGCGCTCAAGCGCGCCGGGCTGAGCGTCGACCAGATCGACGTCGTCGAGCTCAACGAGGCCTTCTCCTCGCAGGCGCTGGCCTGCATCCGCGACCTGGGTCTGGACCCGGAGCGCGTGAACCTCGACGGCGGTGGCCTGGCCATCGGGCATCCGCTCGGCGCCACCGGCGCGCGCATCACCGGCAAGGCGGCCGCGCTGCTGCAACGCACCGGCGGCCGCTACGCACTGGCCACGCAATGCATCGGCGGCGGGCAGGGCATCGCCACGGTGCTCGAACGCATCTGACCCCCTCTTCCATCCGACGACCTCGCTCAATCCGTCGTTCCCTCATTCCCTCATTCCTCAAGGACTCATCATGGACTTCAAGAACACCGTCGCCTTCGTCACCGGCGCCAATCGCGGTCTGGGCAAGAGCTTCGTCAAGGCGCTGCAGGCCGCCGGCGCGAAGAAGATCTATGCCGCCGCGCGTGACCCGTCGACGATCGATCTTCCCGGCGTCGTGCCGGTGAAGCTCGATGTGACGAAGCAGGACCAGATCGACGCCGCCGTGCGCGCCGCCGGTGACGTCACGCTGCTGATCAATAACGCGGGCATCTCGCGCGGCTCGCCGCTGCTGGCCGACAACGCCCTGACGGCGCTGCGCGACGAATTCGAGACCAACGTCGTCGGTCCGCTCGAACTCACGCGCGCCTTCGCGCCGGTGCTGAAGGCGCAGGGCGGCGGCGCAGTCGTGAATGTGCTGTCGGTGCTGAGCTGGCTCAATCTGACCGGCGCCGCCACCTACAGCGTGTCGAAGGCGGCGACCTGGTCGGTGACCAATGGCCTGCGCCAGGAGCTGAAGGGGCAGGGCACGGCTGTGCTCGGTCTGCACGTCGGCTTCATGGACACGGACATGACCGCGCGCCTCGACGCGCCGAAGGCCGATCCTCTCGACGTCGCAAAGCAGGTGCTGGACGCGCTCGCCGCCGGTCGCGACGAGGTCTACGCCGACGAGCTGACCCGCAGCATCAAGGCCGGCCTGTCGGCCGAGCAGGGCAGCTACCGCGGCGGCGTCTGAGCTCTGGCCGGCCGCGGCCGGTGCCGGGCCATCAGGGCCAGGCGCGCAGCAGCCAGTCGTTCAGCGTCTTGACGCGGTCCGGATCGGCGCCGAGCACGCCGGCCTTCCACACCGCGTACTGCAGCTTCTGCTCGGCCGTGCTGCGGTAGTCCGTCGACGCCATGACGTAGACACCGGGTGACTTGAGCGTCAGCGGCTGCTTGGTCACGTCCAGGCAGAACGAGAAGCCGGCGGTGGGCTCGGCCTCGCCGAGGTCCATGTTGTTCGGATCGCAGCGGCGCCAGAGGGCCGGGTCGGTGACCATGTAGAGCTGGTTGAACTGCTT
>NZ_DASVNZ010000311.1:0-7601 GCF_036486225.1 Roseateles sp.
ACGTAGGGCCAGGGATCGACACGGCCGGTCTCGATCACGTGCGCCAGGTTGGGATGCTGGATGCGCGAGGCGCCGTCGACCGTCTTCAGCCAGTGCAGCATCGCCGCCTCGCTGTTGGGCTTCTCGCGCGGCATCATCAGGAACATCTCCTGGCCGCTCTGCGGGTCGAAGACGACCCACAGCATCGAGCGCAGACTCTTGTGCAGCAGCGCGCGCAGCTCGAAGCGGCCGAAACGCTTCATCGGGGCGGCGGTGGATGTTGTGGTGTTGTCAGACACGAGCGATGTGCGACTCCCGCCGGTGCGGGGTCACGGACCTTTTGTAATGTCGATTGGACCGGAACCCCGAGGTCCTCGCCTGAAGAACTGAGGGGGATTCTCCGCTCAGTTCTGTAACTGCGCCCACACCTTTTCCAGGCGCTTGACGCTGACCGGCTGGGGTGTCCTCAGTTCCTGGGCGAACAGGCTGACCCGCAATTCCTCCAGCTGCCAGCGGAAGTCCTCCACCCGCGCGTCGGTCGTGCCCTTGAGGTCGGCCACCCGGCGCGACCAGCGCTGTTCCAGCGGGCGGAGCTCCGAGAGCAGCTTCGCGTCGCGCGGCGCGTCGGCGCGCAGCTTGTCCAGGCGCAGGGTGATCGCCTTGAGGTAGCGGGGGTAGTGCTGGAGCTGGCTCCAGGGGGTCTGCAGGACGAAGCGCTTGGGCATCAGGCGCTGCAACTGCGCCTGCAGGTCCTCGATCACGTCCTTGGGGGCCGTGCGGGCGTCCTTGAGCTTGCGCAGCGCGCCCTGGTATTCGAGGAGGACGTTGAAGGCGAGGCGCGCGACTTCCTGGGCGATGAGGTTGAGGCGCGCGCGGCCTTCTTCGAGCCGGGCCTTGAAGGTGAACTCGTCCACCGGCAAGGGATCGGCGAGGAAGGCGCGCTCCAGTGCGACGGCGACGATCTGGTCGCGCAGCTCCTCGGCCGTGCCCAGGCTCATGTAGGACACCGACATCTGCGTCAGGTCGGGGATGTTCTTCTCGAGGTACTTCAGCGGCTCCTTGAGCTGCAGTGCGATCAGGCGGCGCAGGCCGGCGCGGTGCTTGGCGGCGGCGAGCTCGGGTTCGTCGAAGACCTCGATCTCGACGTGCTGGCCCTTGTCGATCAGCGCCGGGAAACCGATCAGGGTCTGCGGGCCGCGCTTGATCTCCATCAGCTCGGGGAGCTCGCCGAAGGTCCAGGCGGTGTAGGCCTTGGCGGCCTCGCTCGCGGGTTTGGAAGGCGGCGTCACCGTCGCCTTGATGCCGCGAGACTTGTCGCCGCTTGACGTCGGCCGTCCTTCGTCGACCGCAGCCCTCACCCCTGCCCTCTCCCGCGAGCGGGAGAGGGAGTCGTCAGAGTGTTGCCCTGCGAGAGAGTCGAGCGAGCCTTGCTGCTTCTGAGAGTCGTCCGAACCTTGCAGCTTCAACGCCGCCAGCGCCTGGAACGCGGAGCGCGCCTGCGTGCCGAGTTCCGCCTTGAGGGTCGCGAGGTTGCGGCCCTGGCCCAGTTGGCGGCCGTGCTCGTCGACGACGCGGATGTTCATGAACAGGTGTGCGGGCAACTGTTCGAGCTTGAAGTCGTTGCGCTGCACCGCGACCTGCGAGCGTTCCTTCACCGCCTTGAGCAGCACGTCGACCAGGCCGCCCTGCGCGAACGGGTTCAGCTCGACGAACTCGGCGATGAACTCGGGCAGCGGCGTCAGCCGGTTGCGCGGCTTCTGGTGCAGGCTCTTGAGCAGCGCCATGACCTTGGCCTCCAGCATCCCCGGCACCAGCCAGTCGACGCGTTCGTCGTTGACCTGGTTGAGCGCGTAGATCGGCACCGTCACCGTCAGGCCGTCGCGCGCGTCGCCGGGCTGATGCAGGTAGGTGGCCGTGCAGTCGACGCCGCCCAGGCGGATGGTCTTCGGGAAGGCGTTGCTGGTGACGCCGGCGGCCTCGTGCCGCATCAGTTCGTCGCGGCTCAGCTGCAGCAGCTTCGGGTTGGCTTTGCTCGCTTCCCGGAACCATTTCTCCAGGGTCACGCCGGAATACACGTCCGCCGGCAGCTGCTGGTCGTAGAAGGCGTAGATCAGCTCGTCGTCGACCAGCACGTCCTGCCGGCGCGACTTGTGTTCGAGCTCCTCGACCTTGGCGATCTGCTTCTGGTTGTGCGCCAGGAACGGCAGCCGCGTCTCCCAGTCGCCGTTGACCAGCGCCTCGCGGATGAAGATCTCGCGCGCGGCGGCGGCGTCGACGCGGCCGAAGTTCACCCGCTTGTTGTTGTAGAGCACGATGCCGTAGAGCGTCGCGCGCTCCAGCGCGACGACCTCGGCGGCCTTCTTCTCCCAGTGCGGCTCCAGCAGCTGGGTCTTGATCAGGTGGCCGGCGATGCCGGGCAGCCACTGCGGCTCGATCGCCGCGATGCCGCGGCCGAACAGCCGCGTCGTGTCGACCAGCTCCGCCGCGACGATCCAGCGACCCGGCTTCTTGCTCAGGTGCGCGCCGGGATGGCGCCAGAACTTGATGCCGCGCGCGCCCAGGTACCAGTCGTCGTCATCGGCCTTCACGCCGATGTTGCCCAGCAGACCGGCCAGCATCGACAGGTGGACCTGCTCGTAGGTCGCCGGCGCGCCGTTCAGGCGCCAGCCGTGTTCGGCGATCACCGTGTGCAGCTGCGAATAGATGTCGCGCCACTCGCGCACGCGGCGCGGGTTGACGAAGTTGTCGCGCAACAGCTGTTCCTGCTTGCGGTTGGAGAGTTTGTGTTCGCCCTCCCCGCCCTTCGATTCACCCAGCCACTTCCACAGCTTCAGGTAGCCCATGAACTCCGACTTCTCGTCGTCGAACTTCTTGTGCTTCTCGTCGGCCTGCTGTTGCTGCTCCATCGGCCGGTCGCGCACGTCCTGGCCGGACAGCGCGCTGGCGATGACCAGCACCTCGCTGAGCGCGTCGCGCTGGCGCGCCTCCAGGATCATGCGGCCGACGCGCGGGTCCAGCGGCAGCTTGGAGAGCTCGTGGCCCATCGGCGTGAGCTCGTTGCGCTCGTCGACGGCGCCCAGTTCGTTGAGCAGCTGGTAGCCGTCGGCCACGGCCTTGCGCGGCGGCGGTTCGATGAAGGGGAAGTCCTCGACCTGCCCCAGGTGCAGCGACTTCATCCGCAGGATCACGCCCGCGAGCGAGCTGCGCAGGATCTCGGGATCGGTGAAGCGTGGCCGCGAGAGGTAGTCCTTCTCGTCGTAGAGCCGGATGCAGGTGCCGTTGCTGACGCGGCCGCAGCGGCCGGCGCGCTGGTTGGCCGCCGCCTGGCTGATGTTCTCGATCTGCAGCTGCTCGACCTTGTTGCGGTAGCTGTAGCGCTTCACGCGCGCCAGGCCGGGGTCGATCACGTAGCGGATGCCCGGTACCGTCAGCGAGGTCTCGGCGACGTTGGTCGCCAGCACGATGCGGGGCTGGCCGTGCGGCTGGAAGACGCGGTTCTGCTCCTGCTCGGACAGGCGCGCGAACAGCGGCAGCACCTCGACGCCGGGCGGGTGGTGCTTGCGCAGCGCCTCGGCGGCTTCGCGGATCTCGCGCTCGCCGGGGAGGAAAACCAGCACGTCGCCGCGACCGTGACGCCAGAGTTCGTCGACGGCGTCGCAGATGGCGTCGTTGACGTCGTACTCGCGCGATTCCTCGAAGGGGCGGTAGAGCTGTTCGACCGGGAACAGGCGCCCCGACACCATCAGAACCGGCGCGGGTCCCTTCACCGAGGCGAAGTGCTGCGCGAAGCGGTCCGCGTCGATGGTGGCCGAGGTCACGACGACCTTCAGATCCGGACGGCGCGGCAGGATCTCGCGCAGGTAGCCGAGCAGGAAATCGATGTTGAGGCTGCGTTCGTGCGCCTCGTCGATGATCAGCGTGTCGTAGGCGCTGAGCAGCGGATCGGTCTGGGTCTCGGCCAGCAGGATGCCGTCCGTCATGAGCTTGACCGAGGCGCCCGGCTGCAGTCGATCCTGGAAGCGGACCTTGTAGCCGACGACGTCGCCCAGCGGCGACTTGAGCTCCTCGGCGATGCGCTTGGCGACGCTGGACGCGGCGATCCGACGCGGCTGCGTGTGGCCGATCAGGCCGCCGCCATTGCCGCGACCGCGGCCCATCGCCAAGGCGATCTTGGGCAGCTGCGTCGTCTTGCCGGAGCCGGTCTCGCCGCAGACGATCACCACCTGGTGCTCGGCCATCGCCCGCATGATCTCCTCGCGACGGCCGGAGACCGGCAGCGATTCGGGGAACTCGATCGGCGGGATCGGGGTCGCAGGCGCCGGGGGGCGGCGAGGTCCGGCCTCGCGCGGCGGACGTGGCGGGCGCGGCGGACGCGGGGAACCCGGCTGTCCGGCAGGGCGCGGCTCGCGCGGGGGACGGGGGGCGGGGGCTTTGGTGTCTTGACTCACGGGGCGCGGATGATCTCGCGCCCCGCGATCACGGGCCGGACGTCAGGTCAGGCTCACTTTTTCTCGTCCGGCATCTCGGCGTAGGTGATGACGTTGATCACCGCCCCCTGGGGGTCCTGGAGGGTCGCCATCCGCCCGACGGTGGGCACTTCCATGATCTCCATCAGGACCTTGCCGCCCATCGCCTTGGCCTGGGCCACGGTCTCGTCGACGTTGTCCACCGTGACGTAGATTCCCCAGGCGGGCGGCATGCCCTGCTGCGGGCAGGCCATCATGCCGCCGATGGCGTCGTCCGCCCCGCGGGTCTTGATCACGTGATAGGGCGGCGCGTCGGCCGGACCGCCCGGCATCGGCATGACCTCGACCTGCCAGCCGAACAGCTTGCCGTAGAACTCGGTCGCCTTCTTTGGGTCGGTCGTCATCAGTTCCGACCAGCTGAAGGCACCATGCGTCTTGAAGACTTCCATGTCTCGCTCCTGGGGGGTGTTGCGGAGGCGCCATGCTCCGCCGCCGCACAGCGTCCGGCAAGTGACCTTGCCGCCGCGTTGCGGGGACAGGCTGTTGCACAATCCGCGCCCATGAGCCTGGTCTTCCCCCATACCTTCGTGCCGTGGTTTCGCGCGGTGGCCCCTTATATCCATGCGTATCGCGGAGAAACCTTCGTCGTCGGCATGACCGGGGAAATGATCGCCGCCGGCAAGCTCAACAGCTTCGTCCAGGATCTGGCCATCATGCATGCGATGGGCATCAAGATCGTGCTGGTCCACGGTTTCCGCCCGCAGGTCAACGAGCAGCTCGCGCTCAAGGGCCACCAGCCGCAATACAGCCACGGCATGCGCATCACCGACGGCATCGCGCTGGACAGCGCGCAGGAAGCCGCCGGCCAATTGCGTTTCGAAATCGAGGCCGCGTTTTCGCAAGGCCTGCCCAACACGCCGATGGCCAATTCCACCGTGCGCGTGGTGTCGGGCAATTTCCTGACGGCGCGGCCGGTCGGCATCGTCGACGGTGTCGATTTCAAGCACTCCGGCATCGTGCGCCGCGTGGACGCCGCCGCGATCCAGCGCGCCATCGATATCGGCGCCATCGTGCTGATGTCGCCCTTCGGTTTCTCGCCCACCGGCGACGCCTTCAATCTGATGATGGAAGACGTCGCGACGGAAACCGCGATCGCGCTGCAGGCCGACAAGCTGCTGTTCATGACCGAAGTCGAGGGTGTTCGCGAAAACCCCGAGGACCCGGAAAGCGCGATCGACACGGAACTGGCGCTGGCCGACGCGAAACGCCTGATCGCCAAACTCCCGCCGCCGACGCAGCCGACCGACGTCGGTTTCTATCTGAAGTACTGCGTGACGGCCTGCGAATCGGGCGTCGAGCGCTCGCACATCCTGCCCTTCGCCGTCGACGGCGCGATCCTGCAGGAGGTCTATACCCACGACGGCATCGGCACCATGGTGGTCGATGAAAAACTCGAAAGCCTGCGCGAGGCGACCCACGACGATATCGGCAGCCTGATTGCGCTGATCGAACCGTTCGAGCGCGACGGCACGCTGGTCAAACGCGAGCGCAGCGAAATCGAACGCGACATCGAGTCCTATACCGTCATCGAACACGACGGCGTGATATTCGGCTGCGCCGCGCTGCATCCCTATCAGGAAGCGCGCACGGCCGAAATGGCCGCACTCACCGTGTCCAGCGCCGTGCAGGGCCAGGGCGACGGCGAACGCATCCTCAAGCGCATCGAGCAGCGCGCCAAGGCCATGGGCCTGACCAGCGTGTTCGTGCTGACCACGCGCACCATGCACTGGTTCATCAAGCGCGGCTTCCAGCCGGTCGATCCGAACTGGCTGCCCGAGGAACGCAAGCGCAAATACAACTGGGACCGGCGTTCGCAGGTCCTCGTCAAGAAACTCACCTGACCCCAGATCACCGATCCCCGCTTTCCATCGAGCCGGGATCGCCCTCCCAGGCAGCGGCCGACGTCGGCCGGCTGCCGTACTCCCCCAACATTTCTTGAACATCGAGGTTTGATATGGCCCGCACCGTCCAATGCGTTTATCTGAAGAAGGAAGCCGAGGGGATGGACTTTCCCATCTATCCGGGCGAACTCGGCAAGCGCATCTATGAGAACGTCTCCAAGGAAGCCTGGGCGGCGTGGATGAAGCACCAGACCATGCTGGTCAATGAAAACCGCCTGAATCTGGCCGACCAGCGCGCGCGCCAATACCTCGCGCGGCAGATGGAACAGTTCTTCTTCGGCGGCGGCGCGGAACAGCCCGCCGGATATGTCCCGCCGACGGAGTGATTTCACTGTCGTGGTGCGCGGCGCGGCGGTGCCCCGCGTCAATTCGTGTCAGCCGGGACACGATTTCTGACAGTTGAAGCGGCAAAATCTCCAGGAAATGCCGCCCCGATGCCGTTTCAGCGCCGACCGGGGGATTTACCCCCTTGCGGTGATACTCGATTCCCTGCCTATAATGCGGCATTCCCTTTCGAGGGAGCCGTTGAACTACGCGAGGAATTGCATAAATGGCATCGCTCAAAGACCTCCTGGCCCAGCGGGCCGCCCTCGAAGCGCAAATCGCCGAAACCCAGGACCGTGAACGGTCCGACGCGATCGGCAAAGTCAAATCGCTGATGCAGGAATACGGCCTGACGGTCGCCGACCTGACCGCACGCGCCGCCAAGACCGGCACGCCGAAGTCGTCCAAGGTGGCTGCAAAGTATCGCAACCAGGCCACCGGTGAAACCTGGAGCGGCCGCGGCCTGCAACCGAAATGGCTGAAGGCGGCCATTTCCGGCGGCGCCAAGCTGGAAGATTTCGTGATCTGATGCCAGCGGTCTGAAGGCCAGGCGCCTTCCGACACCAATGAAAGCCACCTTCGGGTGGCTTTCTGCATTTTTCGGCCCCACCCTTTTTGCACTACCTCCTGCGAGGCACCCCCATTCCGGGGGGAGCGCCCGGCCCGGCAGGGATAGCGCTGACCGGCCGGCAACAGCGTGCGGCTAGCATGCCCGCCGGTCCCCTCCGCGCCACGCGCGGATCCGCTCTTTCCTTCCTACGCCGCCCCCACCTTGAAGTCCGAGTTGTCCGCCCCCGCCGGTTGGGCTCCGCCCGCCGCGTCGCGCCGCCTGCCCGCGGTCGCGCCAGCCGTGTTGCTGGTCGCCGCCACG
>NZ_DASVNZ010000318.1:0-6858 GCF_036486225.1 Roseateles sp.
GCAGCGCCGGCACGGGTGACAGCGCCATCAGCGTCCGCTGCTGACCCCGCGGCCAGGCGGCGCGCGAGGCCGGCATCGCCAGCAGCACCGCAACACTGCCCGCCAGCGCGAGCAGCGCGCGATACCCGCCGGCGCCGAAGAGCACCCAGGCGGCGACGGCGGTGCCGGCGATCACGCCGATGGCCCCGGCGAGCGGAACCTTCCCGCGCGCACCGGGGAAAGCGTGCGACGGCGCCCCCTCCTGCCGCGGTGCGTCCCGTTCATCGCGGCGCTGCACCGCCCACAGCAGCGCGCAGAGCGCCATGCCGAACGGCACCGCCAGATAGACGCCGCGCGAGAACGTCGTCAGCGACGCGTAGAACGCCAGCAGCAGCACCGCCAGCGCCGCCACGAAGCGCAGCGGCCGACGCTCCCCCATGGCCCACAGCATCGCGAAAGGCAGGCTCAGCGCCAGCGCGCCGTCCAGCGACGCGCCGCCGACGTTCATCTCCCAGAACAGCGAGGTCGTGCGGTAGTCCGTCGAGAAGTCCAGCAGCCCGGTATAGACCCAGCGCTCCCACAGCGCCCCGAGCGAGGTCGCGATCAGCACCAGCACCCAGGCCGCGCGCGACAGGCGCTGCACCGACGCCGGTTGCAAGTCCGACGCCTTCTGCCACAGCGGCAGCAGCAGCAGGACCAGGAAGAAGCTCTTGCCCGCGCGCAGGCTGTTCATCGGCTCCTGGAAGCCCTGCCAGAAGCCGAAGTCCACGCCGCCCGCCTGATCGAAACCGCGCCAGACGGCGATGAACGCGGACAGCCCGAACACCGCCATCAGCACCCGCACCGCCGCGCGCCAGCGCAGCGTGCGGTAACGCCAGGCCGCCGGCTTGTGCGGCGGCGCCGTCAGCGCGATCGCCGTGTAGCCGCCGGCGGCAACGGCCAGCACGACCAGATCGAGTTCCTCGAAGGTGATCCAGCCGGTCCACGGCGCGAAGCCGATCACCGGCACCAGCGCCGGCACCAGCATCGGCAGCACGCGCCATCCGAAGAAGCTGGCGACCGCGAGCGCGGTCCACAACGCGGTGGCGGCGACCGGTTCGATCGGGTAGTGCCGCATGAGCCAGAGCCCCACGGCGGCGCAGGCCACGCCGATCGTCAGCGTGGCCAGGGACGAGGGACGCCGGGGCAGGACGAACTTCATGCGCGGGACCGTCCCAGGCTGGTGGCGATGCACCACTGCGCGGGCCAGTAGCTGGCGAGCACCCAGAAGCTGGCCATCTCCAGCGGACCGGCGAACTTGTTGATCGCCAGCATCGCGTCCGACAGCACGAACAGCGTGCCGCCCCAGGCGGCCCAGCGCGCCAGCGGCTCATCGGGCTGGCCGACGCTGCCGCGCCACCAGGCCCAGGCCTGCGCCGCCATGACTGACAGGCAGACCACGTAGACGACCACCGGCGCCCGCAGCTCGACCGGGATGTGCGGCCAGAGCCGGCCCAGCACCGCCGCCGCGATGACGCCGAACATCAGGAAAGGCCAGCGCACCGCGCCCAGCTTCTTGCGGGTGCAGAAGCCGACGATGTAGCAGACGTGGGCGGCCAGGAAGCTCACCAGCCCAGGCAGGAAGCCCTGCTCCGGCCACAGCAGCGCGACGTCGCCCGCCAGCGAACACAGCAGCCCGGCGCGCAGCCAGCGCGCCAGGCGCGGCCGTTCAGCGCCGCGGGGCCAGGCGTAGAGCAGGATGAGGATCGTCGTCAGCGGCTTGAAGACGAAGGCCAGGGCCGGCGGCAGCTGCGCGGGCTGGGACAAGGCGAGGATGGCGGCGGCCGCGCTGAGCAGGGTCAGCAGCGGGAGCGCGGCGGCGAGCCTGGTGGCGGACTTGGCGGCGGAGGCTGTCATGCGCCCGCATTCTGCCGTTTGCCGGTGACGTCCACCCCCCGGGTCCAGGTGATATGGCAGACCTTACAGGGTCGATCCCGAGGCGGACGGACACCGCCGCGCGATGACGATCAGCGCCCGTGGCGCGCGCGCTGCGCACGGCGCTCACAGGTGGGACCAGTGCCGGTCCAGGGCCTGCAGGCGCTCGTGCATGGCGGACTCGGGGACGAAGAACTTCTCCGACAGCCGGTGCGCGCTGACCACGCCCTGGTTCATCAGCCGGTAGATCGCGAAGTCCGGCATCAGCAGGTCGAGCGCGAAGCGATGGGCGTCCTGCTCGATGCGGCGCGGATGGTGGCTCGACAGGGTGGGCGTCGTCTCCGGCGGCACCGGGCCGTGCCCGAGCACGTGGTGGCCCAGCGCGTGGGCCAGGACGATGCGCCGCCGCATCGGGTCCTCGGCCAGGTTGAGCTCGATCACCGGACGCTCGTCGAGGTAGAGCAGTCGACCGCGATAGGGATACATCGGCTCCTGCGGTCCGCCCCGCTCGCGCACCTCGACGCCGGCGCCTTCAGCCAGGTCGTGGGCACTCACGGGCAGGCTGGCCTGATCCCAGTGCGCCTTGCGCAGTTCGTCGGCGAGGAAGTCGATGTCGCGCAGCCGCGTCGCGACTTCGGTCGGCGTGCTGTGTTCTTGGAACGGGTGGCAGGAAGGCGGGGCATCGGCCATGGGTCGGTTTCCTCGGCAGGCGCAGAGGGACCGAATGCTAGAAACCTGTGCCTCGCCGCGAAATGACTCGAACCAGTAAGAATCGTTCGCCCACCCCCTTCACTCGCTGTTCGAGTGACAGGTCTTGCCAGCCCCACCCTCAGTCAGCAAGCGCTGAGTCAGCGAGTGCCACTGGGGCCGGAATGGTGCTGGGGGTTCCCGGAGGGATGCCCCCTGCGCCGTGGAGTGCCCGCGCTTGGCCCGGCGCAGGAATCAGCGATCGTCCTTCGCCGCCTGCGCCTGCTTCGCCGCGGTTTCCGCAGCCTTGGCCGCGAACTGCTCGCGCATGCGCTTGAGCTTCTCGCGAGGATCTTCCTTGACCCCGCCCTCGCCGAGCTTCATCTCCGCGATGAACCGGCTCGGCACCCCGACGACCGTCTCGCGGTTCTTCTTGCGACGCCGCAGCGTCGACACCGCCAGCGTCTGCCGCGCGCGTGTGATGCCGACGTACATCAGCCGGCGTTCTTCCTCGACGCGCTGGGGCGTGAGTTCGTCGTTGTCGGCCTTGAACGGCAACAGGCCTTCGTTCACACCGGCCAGCACCACGTGCGGCCACTCGAGGCCCTTGGACGCATGCAGCGTCGTCAGCACGACCTGGTCCTGCTCTTCCTGGCGTTCGGCCAGCGAGAGGATCACGCTGATCGTCTGCGCCACTTCCAGCAGCGTCTGGCGCGGGCTTTCGGTGGTGATGCCGCCGTCGGTCGAGATCTCGCCGCCGCAGCGCTTGGCGACCCAGTCCACGAAGTCGAGCACGTTGCCCCAACGCGCCTGCGCGACCTTCTCGTTCTCTTCCTGGTCGATCAGGTACTGCTCGTAGGCGATGTCCTTGAGCCATTCCATGATCAGCGCCTTGCCCTCCTCGGCGCCGACCGCATGGCGGGCGCGGTACTCGAGGTCGACGACGTAGCGGCCGAACTCGTGCAGCCCGTGCAGCGCCTTGCTCGACAGCGTCGCCTTGAGCGACTCGGCGAACAGCGACTCGAACATCGACAGCTTCCACTTCGCCGAGAACTCGCTCAGGTGGCCCAGCGTCTGGTGGCCGATGCCGCGCTTGGGCGTGGTCACCGCGCGCAGGAAGGCCGGATCGTCGTCCTGGTTGACCAGCAGCCGCAGCCAGGCGCAGAGGTCCTTGATCTCGGTGCGGTCGAAGAAGCTCTGTCCGCCCGAGACCTTGTACGGGATCTCGGCGCGGCGCAGCGCCTGCTCGAAGATGCGCGACTGGTGGTTGGCGCGGTACAGGATCGCGAAGTCCGAGAACTTCGTCGTCGGCTGGTTGGCCCGGATGGCCTGGATGCGGGCGACGGCGCGCTCGGCCTCGTGTTCCTCGCCGTCGGCCTCGACCAGCACGACGGGATCGCCTTCGCCGAACTCGCTCCACAGCGTCTTCGGGAACAGCTTGGGATTGCCGCCGATCACGTTGTTGGCCGCGCGCAGGATCGCGCTGGTGGAGCGGTAGTTCTGCTCCAGCGGAATGATCTTCAGCTGCGGGAAGTCGATCGGCAGCTTCTTGAGGTTCTCGATCGTCGCGCCACGCCAGCCGTAGATGGACTGGTCGTCGTCGCCCACGGCGGTGAACATCGCGCGGTCGCCGACCAGGCATTTCAGCAGCTCGTACTGGACGGCGTTGGTGTCCTGGTACTCGTCGACCAGCACGTAGCGCAGCGTCTCCTGCCACTTGCCGCGGGCCTCCTCATTGGTCTGCAGCAACTTCAGCGGCATGCCGATCAGGTCGTCGAAGTCGACCGCCTGGTACGCGGTCAACCGCTCCTGGTAACGCTGCATGACGACGGCGGCGGCGCGCTCCATGTCGTCCTTCGCGTAGGCCAGCGCCTGCTGCGGGCTCAGGTTCTGGTTCTTCCACAAGGAGATCGTCCACTGCCAGGACTTGGCCGTGGCCGCGTCGGTCGTGCCGCCGGCATCGCGCAGCACCGACAGCACGTCGTCCGAATCGAGGATGGAGAACTGCTCCTTGAGCCCGAGGTGGCGCCCGTCCTGGCGCAGGATGCGCACCCCCAGCGAGTGGAAGGTCGACACCAGCAGCTCCGAGCCCGCCTTGCTGCCCACCAGATGCTTGGCGCGCTCGCGCATCTCCTGCGAGGCCTTGTTCGTGAAGGTGATCGCGGCGATGTTCTTCGGCCGGTAACCCTCGGCCATCAGCTTGGCGATCTTCTGCGTGATCACGCTCGTCTTGCCCGAGCCCGCGCCCGCGATCACCAGGCAAGGCCCCGCGAGGTGATGCACAGCGGCCAGTTGGGCCGGATTGAGCTGGGCTTTGGACATGGAACGTGCGGGACAGGGAACAGCAGGGGGGCCGGGGATGATAGCGGGACGTACAGTGCGAACCATGAACTCCACCACCGCCATCGCCGCCAACATCGTCGTCGCCCTCGTGGCGTTGATCCACGTCTACATCCTCATCCTGGAGATGTTCCTCTGGACCACGCCCAAGGGCCGCAAGGCCTTCGGACTGACGCCTGAGTTCGCCGAGGCGAGCAAGGTGCTGGCCGCGAACCAGGGGCTGTACAACGGCTTCCTCGCGGCCGGCCTGATCTGGGGCCTGGCGCTGGGCGCGGCGGGCGGACCGGTGAAGCTCTTCTTCCTGGCCTGCGTGCTGGTGGCGGGCTTGTACGGCGCCGCGACGGCCAGCCGCAAGATCCTCTTCATCCAGGCCCTCCCGGCGGCGATCGGCCTGGCGCTGCTGCTGCTGAGCTGAGCTGTCCTTCAGTCCGGCAGCACGACGCCGCGCCGGACCGCCATCTGCTGCAACTCGCCGCTGGCGCGCAGACGCTGCATGCCGGCATCGACCAGCGTCGCCCAGGGCCCGCCCGCCGGGTCGCGGCTGAACGCGAAGTGGCCGCGCAGCTGCGCGAACGGCGGCGCGCACAGGGCGACCTGATCCTTCATGTCGAGCTCCTGGATCACCGGCTCCGAGTTGCGCTGGTTGGCCGCGATCAGGTCCAGCCGGTCGAGCTGGAGCATGCGCAACGCCGTGGCCAGATCCCGCACGGCGGTCACGTTCAGGCCCACGCGCGCCTGCTCGAAGCGCTCGCCGTAGACCCAGCCCTGCACCGCGCCGATCCGCAGCGGCTGCAAGGCCCGGAAGTCACCCCACCAGAGCCCGTCCTCGCGGCGGCGCGCGTAGAACACCAGCGCATCCTCGTAGAAGGCCTGGCGCGAGAAACGCATCAGCCGCTCGCGCTCGGGGGTGCGGTACGGACCGACGAGGATCTGCGCCGGACCATGCTCGATCATGGCCTGCGCCCGCAGCCAGGGATAGAACTCGTAGCGCGGCTGGTGGCCGGCGGGGATCAGGATCGCATCGAGCACGTCGACGGCCAGGCCGCGCGGCTTGCCGTCCGCACCCGGCTCGAAGAGCCGCGCGAAGGTCGTGCCCGCGACGAGCACCTGCGTCGAACGCGGGCCCGCCGACGAGGGCAGCGCCCGTGCCGCTCCCGTCACGCCGACGGCCATCGCACCGAGCGCGGCATGACGGAGCAGGTGGCGGCGGAAGGCGTCCATGGGTGGGCCCCATGATAGAGGGCCGCCGGCTCAGCGGGCGCGGGTTTCAGCGGGCGCGGGTTTCAGCGGCCAGGTCTTCGGGCACCAGCGCGCCGGGGATGAAGACCGGCATGCGGATCGGATCGCGGCCGATGTCCTCGCCATGGGAGCCGTGGACCGCGAACGCCGCCGAGAGCACCGCGTGGACCTGCCCCATCGCCTCGCAGGACGGCGACGAGCCGCCGGCGAAGAACACCTTCGCGTCGCCGATGCCCAGTCCGCACAGGCCGTAGAGCCGGTCCCCGACCCGGGCGCAGAACTGGTCGGCGATCTGGCGTCCGATCAGCGACGGCAGGCGGAACAGGTAGTCGCCCGTCCCGGCGTCCACGGCCCAGCACACGGCAAGCCGGATCCAGTGCGCGTTCTTGCCGTCGACGCAGGTCTCGAGCACACCGCGCAGCCACGGCGAACACTCGGGATCCGTCACCGAATCCCGCCAGCAGTTGCGCCAGTCCGCGGCGGACATCGGCTGAATTTCGAAACTCACGCACATCCTCCTCGCATCGCCACGCCGGCGACAGGAGGACGATCGTAGGCAGGCCTCCCCGGTTCGGACAATCCGCCTTCATCGACCGATGCATGACTCTTCCAAGTCGATGGCAAGCGCGAAGTTGTCGATTCGCATGGGCGATTTCCAGAGGCACTGCCCCACCCCTGCGGGAGAACTAGTTCATCGAG
>NZ_DASVNZ010000327.1:0-14351 GCF_036486225.1 Roseateles sp.
CTGCGCGAGCGCGCCGAGTCCGGCGCGCCGGCGCCGGCGACGAACACTGCGACCAACACGTCCACCAACAACACGAACAGCACCGCCCAGCCAGGGTCGTCGGCAGGCACGCGCCCGTCCGGCACACCCCAGCCCGGCAAGGACCGACCATGACCGCCATGCCGCCCGCCGTCGGGCGATTCAAGCCGCTGCGCAGTCTTGGGCAGGGTGCCCAGGCGGTGGTATGGCTCGCGCACGATCCTCGGCTGGACCGCGAGGTTGCCCTGAAGGTGCTGACCCAGGCGGTCGACCGCGCGAGCGTGGACGCCTGGCTGCATGAGGCGCGCGCGGTCAGCCGGCTGACGCATCCCAACATCGTGCCGGTCTTCGAGGCCGACATCGAGGCCGGCCAGGCCTACATGGTCTTCGAGTACGTGCCCGGCGGCACGCTGACCGAGCGGCTGCGCCAGCGCGGCCGGCTGCCGGCGCGCGAGGCGGTCGCGCTGATGCTGGGCATCCTCGACGGATTGCACGCGGCGCATCAGGCGGGTGTCGTGCACCGCGACCTGAAGCCGTCCAACATCCTGCTCGATTCGACAGGACGGCCCAAGGTGATGGACTTCGGCATCGCGGGACGCATCCAGCAGGGGGCGACCGGTGCGGCGAATGCGGCCGCCCGCCCCAACCGCATCGTCGGCACGCCGGGCTATATCTCGCCGGAGGCCGCCAGGGGCGACGCCGCCTCGCCGGTGATGGACGTCTTCGCCGCCGCGGTGATGCTCAGCGAGATGCTGTCCGGCCAGCGCCTGAACTACGACGCCGACCCGTGGCGCGCGGTGCGCCGCGCGATGGAGCAGACGCTGGATCCGCCGGCCGATCTCGGCCCCGACAGCGACGACGCGCTGCGCGCCGTGCTGCTGCGCGGGCTGTCCCGCGAGTCGTCGCAGCGCTGGGCCGATGCCAAGGCCTTCCACGACGCGCTGGCCGCCTGGCTGCATCCGGCCAGCGAGGCGCCCGAGGCGGGCGAGGGCGGCAACGCCACGCTGGAGTTCCTGCTGCGCCGCATGCGGCACCGCAGCGACTTCCCGGCGATGGCCGACTCGGTGACGCGCATCCAGCGGATGACGCAGTCGGAGAACGAGAGCCTCACCACGCTGTCCAACGAGATCCTCAAGGACGTGGCGCTGACCAACAAGCTGCTGCGGCTGGTCAACACGGTGCAGTTCAGCCACGCCGGCGGCGGGCACATCAGCACGGTGTCGCGCGCGGTGGCGCTGGTGGGCTTCGGCGGCATCCGCAACCTGGCCCTGTCGCTGGTGCTGTTGGAGCGCATGGAGAACAAGGGCCACGCGCAGCGCCTGAAGGAAGAGTTCCTGCGCTCGCTGATGGCGGGCTCGCTGGCGCGCGAGCTGTGCCTGGTGCCGCGCGAGAACGAGGAGTCCTTCCTCGCCACGATGTTCCAGGGCCTGGGCCGGCTGCTGGCCGAGTTCTACCTGCCCGAGGAGGCGCAGCAGGTGCGCCGCGTCGTGCGGCCCGAGCGCGGCATGGGCGAACAGGCGGCGCCGCCGCTGAGCGAGGCCGCCGCGTCGGCGCAGGTGCTGGGGCTGAGCTACGAGAGCCTGGGCCTGGGCGTGGCCCGGCAGTGGGGCTTCCCGGACAGCCTGCAGCGCAGCATGCAGCGGCCCGACGGCGACGCGCCGGCGCGGCTGGTGGAGCATTCCACCGACCGGATGCGCTGGCTGGGCCGCGCGAGCAACGACGTCGCGGACGTCATCCTGAACAGCGATCCGGCCGAGGCGCATGCCAAGGTGCGGGCGATGGCGCAGCGTTACGCGCGCGCGCTGGGCGTCGAGGCCAAGGCCTTCGAGGCGGCGGCGGACCAGGCGCGCCAGCGGCTGACGCAGCTGGCGCAGGCGATGGACATCAAGCTGACGAAGAACTCGCCGGCGCAGCGCCTGCTGGCGCCGCTGACGCCGTCGGCGGAAGACACGCTGTCGCCGCACCAGCTGCAGGCCACGATGGTGGACGGGCAGGCGCCGGCCGGCGTGATCCCGCCCGAGCAGGCGGCGGCGACGCTGGCCGCGGGCATCCAGGACATCACCAACGCGATGGTCGAGAGCTTCAAGCTCAACGAGATCCTGCGGATGATCCTGGAGACCATGTACCGCGGGCTGGGTTTCCGCCGGGTGATCTTCTGCCTGCGCGACCCGAAGACCGAGACGCTCACCGGCCGCTTCGGCCTGGGCGACGGCGTGGAGGCGGTGGTGCCGCTGTTCCGCGTGCCCTTGCGGGTGATGCCGGGGCTGCCGGCGGACCTCTTCACGGCGATCTGCACCAAGGGCGTGGACACGCTGATCGCCGACGCGTCGCAGCCCAAGATCGCGGAGCGGCTGCCGCCGTGGTTCCTCAGCGGCGCCAAGGCGCACAGCTTCCTGATCCTGCCGATGGCGCTGCGCGGCGCGCCGTTCGCGATGATCTACGCGGACAAGGCGCAGCCGGGCAGCGTCGTGCTCGACGAGAAGCAGCTGTCGCTGCTGCGCACGCTGCGCAACCAGGCCGTGATGGCCTTCAAGCAGGCGAGCTGAGCCGCACCGGCGCCGTCAAGTCCCCCACCCGGGAGGGCGAGAACGACAGGCCACACCGCTTGCCCAGAATTCGCCCGAATGGGCGTTGATCGCCCAATTCGGGTGGTGATTCCCTGGATCGCCAAAAAGTGCCGACCGGCGCGTCGGGACGGCCCTCAGACTCCGGCCCCGCCGAGCAGACACATTCGGCAACAGAAGTTTGCAATCCAGGGAAACAAAGATGAAGTTTGAAGTCTTGAAGGGCGTGTGGGCGCTCCCATTGGTCGCGGCGCTGACCGCTTGCGGCGGTGGCGGCAGCGACGACGCCACGGTCAACACGAACCAGGGCAGCAACACCGGCGGTGGCGGCGCCACGACCAGCACGACGCCGCCGGCCGCGTTCGTGAAGGGCGCGCGTCCTCGCGCGTTCGTGATGGCCGCCGGCCTGCAGTTCAACGGTGTGGTGGACACCTTGTCGCAGCAGGCGGCGGGGGGCATGGTCACCATCGGCAGCTACGCGATGACGGGCAGCAACCCGGCCGACGTGGCCGGCGACGCCAGTTTCGCGATGGGCCGCTGGGGTCGCGGCACGGTCACCACGCCGACCCGCACCGACACGCTGTCGGACGGCAACGCGTACCACTACGTCGTGTACAACCAGTTGGCCAGCTTCGGCGCGAACGGCACCTACGCTTGCGAGGCGGGCGTCTTCACGACGCCGACCAAGATCAACAGCACCGCGGTGATCTCCTTCGGCCGGACCATCGGCACGGCGACGCTCAACGTGTCCAACCTGGGCGCCTCGGTCACGGCCGAGATCCAGACGGATGCGGGCATCGACTCGGTCAAGCAGTCGCTGAGCGGCCTCGTGACCACGCCGGCCACCATCCTCGTGAGCAACCGCTACCTCAACAACGAGACCGGCGCGCAGATCACGGTGGTCGACGGCGGCGCGTCGAACAAGCTGCGCATCGTCCTCGGTCACCAGACCAAGGTGAACGGCACGGACTACCGCGGCGTGGGCACCTTCCTCTGCACGATGCACTGATCGCCTTGCGGCAGGGCCGGAACGCCTTGGTGCGCCCGGTCCCGTGCAGCGCAGGACGCCGGCCTCGTGCCGGCGTCGTCGTTTCCAGGGCTCAGCGGCGCGGACCGTAATGGCCCGGGATCCAGCGGCGACCGCCGCCGCGGCTGTCCCAGTAGCCGTCGATCCAGATGGTGCCGGTGACGACCGGGCCGCCGTCGGAATAGCCGGCGCCGTAGCCGCCACCGTCGCCGTAGCCGCGGTCATAGCCGTGATAACGATGGGCGGGGACCACGACGCAGCCGGTCAATGTCGCGACCAGCGGAGCCGCGATGAGCGCGAGCAGCAGGGGACGAAGCGTTCGCATGTGGGACCTCCAGGAAGGGGACAACATGCGTCAACAACGCGTTCCTGGAGGTCGCCGATGACCGGTCGCGCCGGACATTACCCGGCCGACAAGGAGTAACGGCCGGTGAGCCGGACCGGCGCGGCCCGGCGGGCCCGACCGTCCCGGCCGGGCCGAGGCCCGATCAATACGGGCCGTTCGCCAGCCAGTGTTCGAGTTGCGGCAGGCGGTCGTTGCCCCAGAAGCGTTCGCCCTCGACGATGAAGAACGGCGAGCCGAACACGCCGCGGGCTTCGGCCAGGTCGATCTCGGCCTTGAGGCGGGCGCGCGCGGCCGTGTCGTTGGCGATCGCCTGGAGCTGGTCGGGCGAGACGTGCTGGGTGGCGCAGAGGTCCTGCAGCACCTCGGCCTGGGCGATGTTGCGGTCGTCGACGAAGTAGGCCTTGTAGACGGCCTGGGCGAACTTGCGGCCCTGTTCGGGATCGCGGTCGTTGAACCAGTGGAACAGCCGCGCGGCCATTTCGGTGTGCAGGCCCAGCGAGGACGGCGTGTTGTAGGGCACCTTCATGAACGCGGCCAGGCGGGTGACGTCGCGGCGGACGTAGTCGCTGCGCATGACGCTGTTGGGCACGCGGATGCGCTCCAGCGACTGGAAGTTGGCGTCCAGCACGATGGCATGCCAGTTGACGGTGCGGCCGTACTTGGCCGCGAGCTCGTCGATGCTCTGCGCGGCGATGTAGCCGTACGGCGAGGCGAAGTCGAAATAGAAGTCGATCGGTGCGGGCATGCGGGCTCCTGACAAGGCGCGCGGATTGTAGGAGGGTGCGTCAGGCGGGCTCGTGACGCATCCGCCGGATGGGTGACGGGGGGGTGACCATGGTCACCTGAGTTCGGAAGCGGGCGTCGCTGCAGGAGCACGATGGCTATCATCGAGCGGGACTTTCCGGGAGAGGCGATGAGCGCGAGAACGCCAGGCCCGCTGTGCCAGATCAGCAATCCTCAGGTCGTGGTTCATCGTTGGCGCGATTGCGGCGAGCGCGGCGGCCGATCAGGTGCTTGACCAACGCGACGTCGTGAACTGGCTGGGCGAATGAGCGAGATGCGTTTCATCGACGACCAGGCCCATCGCTCCGCGCGGCTGGCGATCTCGCAGTTGTTCCTGGATACGGAACTGGATGAGCTTGATCTGAAGTCGATTGCGCGTGAACTGACGGCGACAGGGTTGCCCGTCGAGGAACTGCAGTGGATCTACGAAACCGAAGTTGCGCCAGCTTGCTGGCGGAACCTGCGCGCGCTGCCGGGAGGCGCTTGGAGCGGGTTTGATGAAAGATCATTGACGACCGCGATCAATCAACATCGCATCAAGGCATCGAATCTGAACTTCTGGCATCGGTTGCTGGTTCGACGCTGGACCTCCGACACGTCCCAGCAGTGGAGACAGGTGCTAGCCCTGATTCAATCGAGTCCGGACGCTTCGCGCCAATCAAAGCTATAGGTCTTCGACGTGAAGTCGGGGACACGAAATCCTCCGCCTCTCATCGCGAGGTCCTGGTGATTGACGACCGCATCCGGGCGGCAGGTGTATTCGTACAGTCGCGACAGGAACTCTGGGCGCGACGCGTCTCGCATGTCCATCTGGAAAGAGATCAGGCCTCGGGGCTCACCGGGCTCTCGAGTAATCCGTGCGCTGACATGGCCAAGATTGAAGCCGAATTGAGCAGCTAGACGAGATAGCTCCAACAGCATGGTGGCATCAGGAAAGCGATTTCGAACAAGGTCATAGGCTCGACGCCGGAGATCTGTTCCCCAGATGGTGACTAACCCGTGTACGAGCAATTCCCAGATCGGCGATTCGTGATGTGGACAGCGTGCGCCACGCCAGTACTCGTCGATGCCTGAGCGCCATGATCGAGCTTGCGTGGAGCGTAGATCTAGCATCCAAAGAATCCAGTTGGAGTCAACGCGAGTGGTGGCGGAGGCTGCGATTCCGACGTCAGTGAGATTGGCGGATCGGACATGCCCGCCCCAGCCTTCGTGAGCCGCAGCCGCCAGTGCGCTTTCGGCTTCGTCGAAGACGAACATGCCGGTCAGACGCGACACTTGATCGGGAAATCGCTGTCTACGGACCTCTTCCAGTTCCAACTCGAATTGCAGTCTCTCCGCGTGTTGCTCAACGAACAGACGAGCAATATTCATCGAGAGGACTTGGCCATCACCGCGCGCGGCATGGTGAGTGCTGGGAAGTACCGCGCGGTACGCGTTCCAAGCGACGGCGACGTCGTCAATGTCCAGATAGAGAAAACCTTCGATCTCTTTCATCGCGCCTGCCCCGAGGGTTAAACGTGCTGTCAAGCCGATTTTGGCTGCTCGCGCTCCTGCCACCGTGCGGCGTCGACGACCGACTACGGGCAAGGATGCCGAAGAAGCGTGAACAGCGGACCCGCCGTGTGATGGCGTCCGGCAGTCCGCGTGCCGTCGGTATCCAGGGCGACGATGCGCCAATCGGCCGTCGCCTAGACGCCGGCACCTTCGCCACGCCGGTCATGCGCCTGCTGGATGCGCCTCGAGCAAGAGAACTCTGGCGCGTTGAGGCCTTCTCACCGCATAGACTCCCCCGATGCTCACCGTCCACCACCTCAACAACTCCCGCTCGCAGCGGGTCCTGTGGCTACTTGAAGAACTCGGGCTGCCGTACGAAATCAAGCACTACCAGCGCGACCCGAAGACGATGCTCGCGCCGCCTGAGCTGCGCGCCGTCCACCCGCTCGGCAAGTCGCCGGTGATCAGCGACTACGGGCTGGTGATCGCCGAATCCGGCGCGATCCTGGAATACCTCGTCGACCGTTACGGCGAGGGCCGCTTCAAGCCCGCGGTCGGCACGCCGGACGCGCTGCGCTACCGCTACTGGATGCACTACGCCGAGGGCTCGGCCATGCCGCCGCTGCTGCTCAAGCTGGTCTTCGACCGCATCGAGCGCGCGCCCGTTCCGTTCTTCGTGAAACCGATCGCCAAGGGCATCGCCGCGAAGGCCAAGGCGACCTTCGTGCAGCCGCAGATCGACAACCACATGAACTACCTGGAAGGCGAGCTTGGCAAGAGCCCCTGGTTCGCCGGGCAGGCGTTCAGCGCCGCGGACGTGCAGATGAGCTTCCCGCTTGAAGCCGCCGTGCAACGCGGCGGCGCCGCGGCTCGCCAGCCGCGCATCACCGAGTTCCTGCAGCGCATCCACGCGCGGCCCGCCTACCAGCGGGCGCTGGAGCGCGGCGGGCCCTATGCGCTCGCGGCTGGCAAACAGCCCGGCTAACGCGAACCGATGAAGTCGGAGATCGAGAGACCGATGTCCGCGCAGATCTTGTGCAACAGGCACGAGCGGATGTCGCGGCCGGCATGAAAGGGCACCGTGGTGGTCCTGCCGTCCGCATGACGGAAGAAGCGATGTGCTCCCTTGCCGGAGCGTCGCACGAATCCAAGCGCGAGCAGGATCCGCTCGACCTCCCTGGCACTGAGCACCGGCAAGCCGGCGCCCATGGCCTTACTCCGTGCGGAACGTGGTATTGAACGCGATGCCGCCCTCGATGTTTACCATGCCTTCTTCGGCGAGCATCTGCAGCACCTCGGTCAGGTTCTCGAGGACCTCGGCGACTGTTGCGCCTTGCGTGTAGGCGCTGCGAACCTCGGGCACGCTACCGACCAGGATGTCGCTGTCAGGCTCGCGCTCGATCAGGGCATTGAAGATCATGCGCGGGAGCATAGCGCCGCGCACGACGGGCAGGTGATGCTGACGCAAGGAAGGAACTTGAAGCATGACGCCTCCGGACTGCTGAAGTAATGCAAGCAGTCTAGGAACGGGCGGCGCTTTCGATTTCGACGGGCCGCCTGTTTCTGAAGCGGACTTCGTTTTCGTCAAATGCGCGCCAACGAACGTCGAGTTCTGATGCGAGGAACGGACAAAGCCGTTCACTGTCGTCTTTGGTGCTCGCCGGATCTGCTACTTCTGCTTCGCCAGAAACACCGCCACCAGCGCATTGGCATGCCCGTGGCCCATCTCGTGTTCCGTCTTCAGCAGCGCGACCAGTTCCATGTGCTTCATCGGCCCCGCCTTCTTCAGCACGCCCATCCAGTGAGCGACGGGCTGGCCGTACTTCTTCTCGATGGACGGGAAGTACGACGCGGGTCCTTTGACTTTCTCTTCGGTGGTCATGAATCGCTCCTTGATGGATGGTGATCGTCGGGTCAGTGCCTGACCTCATCCTCACGACGATCGATCCGCGCCGTTTTCGACACGGTCTTCCCCGTCAACTGACCAGCGACCACAGCAAGGCCGCGTTCGCCCCGGTCACCAGCACGAACAGCCCCCAGCTCAGCAGCCTCACCACCGGCCCGTTGGCGAATTCGCCCATCACCGCGCGGTCGCCCGTCAGTCGGATCAGCGGCCACATGGCGAAGGGCAGCTGCAGGCTCAGCACCACCTGGCTCGCGACCAGCAACTGCCCGACCGCCTTCTCGCCGAACCACAGCAGCCCGAGGAAGGCCGGCACCAACGCCAGGAAACGCGTCGCCAGCCGGCGCTGCCAGCACGGGATCTTCAGTCGCAGGAAACCCTCCATCAAGACCTGACCCGCGATCGTGCCGGTGAAGGTCGAGCTCTGGCCCGCCGCCAGCAGCGCCACGCCGAACAGGATGGACGCGATGGAGCCGCCCACCAGCGGATCCAGCAGGTGGTACGCGTCCTGGATCTCCGTCACCTCCGTGTGCCCGTGCGCGTGGAAGGCCGTCGCCGCCAGGATCAGGATCGCGGCGTTCACCATCAAGGCCAGCTTCAGCGACACCAGCGTGTCGATGGTCGACAGCTTGATCGCGTCGCGCTTGGCCGACGCGGTGCTGCCCACGCGTCGCGTCTGCACGATCGACGAGTGCAGGTAGAGGTTGTGCGGCATGACCGTCGCGCCCAGGATGCCGATGGCCAGCAGCAGCGCCTTCGGGTCCTGCACCGCGACGCCGTTGGGCACGAAGCCCTTCGCCACCGCCGCCCAGTCCGGCCCGATCAGGAACAGCTGCACCGCGTAGCAGACGCCGATCGTCATCACCAGGCCGAGGATGATGGCCTCCACCTGGCGGAAGCCCCGGCCCTTCAGCCCGAGCACGATCACCGTGTCCAGCGCGGCGATGCCGACGCCCGCCAGCAGCGACATCCCGAACAGCAGGTGCAGCGCCAGCGCCGTGCCCAGCACCTCGGCCACGTCGCAGGCGACGATCGCGAGCTCGGCCATCACCCACAGCGGCAGCCGCACCGCGGGCCGGTAGCGCTCGCGGCAGGCCTGCGCCAGGTCCAGACCCGACACCAGCCCCAGCCGCAGCGATAGGGTCTGCAGCAGCATCGCCGCCAGGCTGGAGGCCAGTACCACCCACAGCAAGGCGTGGCCGAAGCGCGAGCCGGCCTCGATGTCCGTGGCCCAGTTGCCCGGGTCCATGTAGCCGACCGACACCAGCAGCCCCGGTCCCGCCACGCGCAGCAGCCGCTTCCACAGCGGCGCGCCCTCGCGCAGGTCGATCGAGCCGTGGACTTCCGACGGGCAGAACGGGGCGGTGGCGGTGGTGGGCAGGCCGAGCATGGGGCGCATTCTCTTCGGAGTCGGCGATGGCGGCGTGGCCGCACGCCAATGGCCGTCCATCGAGGCCCAGGCGCGCCGATGCCGCGTATCAGCGCCGGCCGCTATAGTCCCGCCTCCTTCGCCGTCCTCCGATTTCCCGTCCTGTTCCGTCGCGATTCATGCCCCTGGCCGACATCCGCGCGGCGATAGCTGCCGAGCTGGCCGCGACGCCCGAGTTCTACGATTTCCGCGTGCTGCGCAGCACGGCGGACGGCGCACTCTGGCGCGTGACGCTAGCACCCGACTACGTCTACGCCGAAGGCCAGCGACCCGGGCAGGCGTCGGCGCACACGCTGCTCGACGAGCGGCTCGAAGGGGCGTCCGCCTGGTGGGGCGCGCCGGTCAAGGGCGCGGCGAGCGTGCGCGCCGTCGTCGTCGAGGACGACCAGCTCGTGCTCCAGAACGCGAGCGCCCCGCCGCCCGGCGAGGGTCACCTGTTGCGCCTCTATCCGCCGCGTTTCCTGAATGCGGTCGCCGATGCCTGGCGCGACGACACCTGGGCGCATCGCGCCGCCGGCTGCTGGCCGGGCCCCTCGACGCCGAGACCGAGGGCCGATGCGACGACGCTCGACGGTTCGCCGTTCCGCTGGCTGCGGCCGGCGCAGCGCGAGGCCTTGAAGCTCGTCGGTTTCCACGACGCCTTCCTGTGGGGACCGCCAGGCACCGGCAAGACGACGACGCTCGGCGTGCTGCTCGCCGAGTACCTCGACCGCCGGCCGGCGGCGCGCGTGCTGCTGCTCTCGACGACCAACCACGCCGTCGACCTCGCGACGATCGCCGTCGACAAGGCGCTGCAGAAGGGACGGCGCGAGCACCTCAGATCCGCGGTCCAGCGCCTCGGCTCGCGCTTCGATGCCGAGGCCTACGCGGGTCGCGGGCACCTGATCCCGTCTTCGGGCACGCCGTCGCCGCAGGTGCTGTCGCAATGCCGGCTCGCCACGATGACGACCACCCGCGCCGCCTTCACGCTGAAGACACTGCGTGAGCTCTCTCCGGATGGCGAGCCGCCGTTCGACCTCGTCGTCTTCGACGAAGCCAGCCAGGTCAGCCTGGCCCACGCGCTGGCGCTGATGCCGCTGGGCCGCGCGCGGCTCTTCGCCGGCGATCCGCAGCAGCTCTCGCCGGTGCTGCGCAGCGAGGACCGCCTCGCGCGCCAGTGGCTGGGGCGCTCGCCGTTCGCGGCGATGCCCCGGGCCGGGCAGGACGGCGTGGCGGTGGCGATGCTCGACGAACAGTCCCGCATGGCCGCGCCGATTGGCGCGCTCGTCAGCGACCTCTTCTACGACGGCGCGCTGCGCGTTGCGGCGGATGCACTCGCCTCGGAGGACTGGCAGCGGGCGCGCGCCCGCGCGCTCGGCGACATCCCGGCGGACGTCCACGTGAAGGTACATCGCATCACGCGCGAGGGCTTCTGGTCCGCGAAGGACCGCGGCCCGATCCGGCGCGAGTCCGCCGACGCGATCGCGAACTTGATCGCGCAGGCGCTGGCGAGCGGCGACTGGGCGCCGCACGAGTTCATCGTGCTGACGCCCTTCCGCGCGCAGCGGGCGCTGATCCGGCAGCGGCTGGACGCGCTCGGCGTCGACGACGGGGTGAAGGTCAGCACCGTCCACCGCGCGCAGGGCAGCGAGGCCCCGGTGGTGTTCTTCGACCCGGCCGACGGCACGCAGCCCTTCCTGAAGACGGAGGAAGCGCGCCGGCTGCTCAACGTCGCGCTGAGCCGCGCGCAGGCCAAGGTCGTGATCTGCCTCTCGTCGGCGGACCTCACCAACGAGGTGCTCGCGCCCATCGTGCACCGCATGCGCCTGGCGGGCGATCCGCGCGAGGCGGTGCCGCTGCCGACGCTGGCGAGGGCGCCGGACTTCCCGTTCAACACGCGCGGGCTGCGCGTGGCGGCAGGCCGGCTTGTCGGCGAAGTCGATCGCATCGCGCCGGACGGCTCGCGCTTCTGGATCATCAACGAGAAGAGCGGCAACGAGGTCGTGATCGATGCCGAGTTCTGGCGCCGGAAGTAGCTGCCGGAAGTAGGCGCCAGAAACGACAACGCCCCGCGGAGCGGGGCGTTGCCTGGGTGAGGGCGGTGCCGGGTGGGCGCCGCCGTTCAGCCTGCGATCAGACCGGCACGCGGCGCAGCATTTCCACGCCGACGTCGCCGTTGGCGACTTCGCGCAGCGCGGTCACGCCGGGCTTGTTCTTCGACTCCAGCTTGGGCGCATGGCCTTGGCTCAGCATGCGGGCGCGGTAGGTCGCGGCAAGCACCAGCTGGAAACGGTTCGGGATCTTGGTCAGGCAGTCTTCGACAGTGATGCGGGCCATGCTGGTTCCTGAGAGTCGGGGTTATTCGGTAACGTCGGCAATGAGGTCGAGTGCGCGGAAGACGGTCGACCGGTTGCGGCGCTGGGTCGCGTATTTTAGCCGCTGCGCCTGGACAATCGATTTCAGGTCGAAAATTGCGGTCTCGAACACGGCATTGATGACCACGAAATCGAAGTGTTTGGCCTGCGCGACCTCTTCGCGAGCGGTCTTCATCCGCTTGGCGATCACGTCGTCGGCCGTGTCGCCGCGGCGGATCAGGCGCTGCTTCAGCTCATCCCAGCTCGGCGGCAGGATGAAGATCAGCACCGCGTGCGGGAACAGCTGCTTGATCTGCAGCGCCCCCTGGTAATCGATCTCCAGCACGACGTCGTCGCCGTGCGCCAGCCGGGCCTCGATCGCGGCGCGCGAGGTGCCGTACAGGTTGTCGTGGACCTTGGCCCATTCGAAGAACTCGCCGCGATCGATCATCCCGCGGAACTCCTCCACCGAGACGAACAGGTATTCGCGTCCGTGCTGCTCCTGGCCGCGCGGATCGCGGGAGGTGTGGGAGACGGAGACGCTCAGCTTGGCGTCCAGTTCCAGCAGCGCCTTCACGAGGCTGGATTTGCCCGCGCCGCTCGGCGCGGCGACGACGAAGAGATTGCCCGGATATTCCATCCCCAGATTTTAGGGGGCTTATGTGGGCTTCCGCGCTCTTCAGGGGCCTCCGGCGGCCAGCCAGGCCTGCCAGCGGGCCGTCACCGCCAGGTTGCCGGGATCGGCGCCGTACGGGTCCAGCGCGCCCAGCCGGGCGACGAGCGCCTGCCAGGCGGCCTCGCCGCGTTCCTGCAGCAGCACGTCGCGCAAGACCTGGAACGCCCGCGTCCGCGTGATCGGATCGGGCGCGCCGAGCAGCGTCGCCACCGTCGGGAGCGCCGCCGTGCCGCGCTCGATCAAGAGGGACGCCGACACGGTATAGGGCCAGTGCAGGACATCCGGCAGATCGTCCAGCGTGCGCGCCAGCGCGTCCAGCGCGCGCGGGTCGTCGAGCCGCGCGAGGCCCTCGGCGCCGCGCCCCCGCACCAGCGGGTCCGCCTCCCCCAGCAGGAGCGCCAGCGTGTCGGCCGTCGCCGGGTCGGCGATCTCGGCCAACGCCTGGGCGATCTGCGCACGCATCGGTGCCGTCGCCCCCGGCAGCGCGGCCAGGAGCGCCGGCGTCGATGCCGCGCCCCGCATCACGAGCGCCGCCAGCGCCTTGGCCCGATCGTTGGGGGCGGCGGTGCCCAGTTGCGCGACGAGGTCCTCCGGCGCGGGTGATGGCTGCGATGGCTTCGATGTCGTCATGTCAGGGTCCTGCGGGCGCCGGGGCGGGCGTGGCCGCCGGCGGTGCGGTGTCGGTGAAGGTGAGCAGCACGCGCCGGTTCATCTGCCGGTTCGCGTCGCGCGACTGGTCGGCGCCCACGGCCGCGTTGCCGCCCTGGTCGCCGGTGCCGGCGTCGGCGGTCGCCGCCGTGGACGCGCCGCGCCGGACAACGGGCCCGGTGATGCGCCCCGCGGCGATCCCTCGCGCCAGCAGCGCCGCCTGGACCGAGGCCCCGCGCCGCCCGGACAACTGGGTGTTGTACGCGCTCGCGCCGCCGACCTGGTCGGCGAAGCCCTCCAGCCCGACGTTCACCGTCGGGTTGCGGGTCATGTAGGCGAGGAACTCGTCGATCTTGGCGGCTTCGGTCGCGGACAGCACGTCGCTGTCGAACTCGAAGTAGAAGCTGACGGGCTCGTGCACGTAGAAGTCGCGGTGGCGCTCCAGCGCCTCGTCGAAGGTGGCCGACTGGCCGCCGACCGCGCTGGCGAACTCACCCTCGACGACGCCGGCGTTCAGGCGGAAGCCCCAGCTCAGCGCGCCATAGACGACGCCGGTGTCCTCGCTGCGGGCCACGGTCTCGAAGCTGAAATCGAAATTCGCGCCGGTGCCGGAGGCGCCCGGCGCGTCGAAGAGCGAGGCGGAACGGATGTCCGCCGGATCGCTCGATCGCTTGAAGCCCGGCGTCTGCGGACCCGTGCCGCCGCCGGTCGGGGAGGGGCTGAACGGATAGTTCGGCGAGAGCGGGGTGCCGGGCGGCGTCGCCGGGGCGCCGGCCGCCAGCGGCTTGTGCAGCACGTCGGTGAAGAAGCCGCCCTCGATGCCGCGGGTGCTGTCCTCCTCGGTGCGCACGCCGGGGTCGCCGAGCGCGCCGCGCGGCGCCTGCGGGGCGGGCATCGACTGCGGATTCACGTCGGTGCCGCCGAGGTCGGTGAGACGCACGATCTGCACCAGCGCGATCTGGTTCGAGTTGGGCGCGTCCACGTCCGGGATGAAGCGGATGGTGCCGCTCAGGCCGCTGAAGGTGGGCGGCGTGTTGGCCGTGCCGTTGGAGGCCGCCATGCCGATCTCGAAGCCGCCCAGCGGCACGGGCATGCTCTGCATCAGGTCGCGCTGGATCATCGGCGGACCA
>NZ_DASVNZ010000331.1:0-16776 GCF_036486225.1 Roseateles sp.
CGCGACCGTGGCGCACGACATCCGCAATCCGCTCAACATCATCGGCATGGCCGTGGCGATGGCGCCGACCGAGACGCGGCAGGAGGTCGGTGCGCAGGTGGCGCGCATCGCGCACCTGACCAGCGATCTGCTGGACTACGCCAAGCCGTGGAAGCTGCAGCGCGAGCGCTTCGAGTTGCGCTCGCTCGTCGAGTCGCTGATCCGACGCCAGCCCGGGGCGCGGCTGTCGGCGGGGTGGCCGGCCGAGTTGTGGGTGGAGACCGTCGATCCGAGGCGCCTGGAGCAAGCGCTGGTCAACCTGATCGAAAACGCGCGCGGGGCGTCCGCGGCGGGCTGCGAGATCGACGTCGACGTCGACGTCGATGCCGATGTGGACGACGCGCCGGTCACCGGGCCGGTCGCCGGACCCGACGGCGCGATGCTGCGACTGCACGTCTGCGACGACGGCGCGGGCGTGCCGGAGGAGCTCCGCGAGCGCCTCTTCGAGCCCTTCGCCTCGCGCAGCCCGGGCGGCACGGGCCTGGGGCTGGCGATCGTCGCGCGCATCGCGCAGGCCCACGGCGGGCGCGCCTCGCTGGGCGTCCGTCCGCCCTGGACCACCTGTTTCACGCTGGAGTTGCCGCGATGAGTGCTGCTTCGACGACCCCGATCCACGGCCGCGTCCTGCTGGTCGACGACGAACCCGCCTTCCAGCGGCTGGGCGGCGGTTTCCTGCGCAACCTGGGCCACGAGGTCCTCACCGCAGGCGACGGCGACGAGGCCTTGTCGACTTTCGCCCGCGAGCAGCCCGACCTGGTGCTGCTGGACCTGGCGATGCCGCCGAGCATGGACCCCGAGCAAGGCCTGACCCTGATCCCGCGCTTCAACGGCGCGCCGGTCGTGGTGCTGACGGGCCATGCCGAGCACGAGCTGGCGCTGCGCGCGGCGGACCTCGGCGCCTGGGATTTCCTGGCCAAGCCGATCGATCCGGACCTGCTGCGCTTCGTCGTCGACCGCGCGCTGCGCAAGCGCCGGCTGGACGCGGAGCTGGCGCAACTGCGACGCCAGCAGGCGGAGGACTCGATGGGCCTGGTCGGCCAGTCGGCGGCGCTGCAATCGCTGCGGGCGATGATCCGGCGCGTCGCGCCGACGCGGGTGAACGTGCTGGTGCTCGGCCCGACCGGCACGGGCAAGGAACTGGTGGCGCGCGCACTGCACGAGCACGGCCCGCAGTCTGCGGCGCCCTTCGTGCCGGTGCATTGCGGCGCCTTGTCGGCGGAGCTGCTGGAGAGCGAGCTTTTCGGCCACATGAAGGGCAGCTTCACCGGCGCCTACCGCGATCAGCCGGGTCTGGTGGAGGTCGCGCGCGGCGGGACGCTGTTCCTCGACGAGGTCGGCGAGATGCCGCCGGCGATGCAGGTCAAGCTGCTGCGTTTCCTGCAGGAAGGCACCTACATGCCGGTCGGCGGGCGCGTGACGAAGACCAGCGAGGTCCGCGTGGTCGCGGCGACGCATCGCGACCTCGAGGCGATGGTGCGCGTCGGCGAGTTCCGGGAGGACCTGTACTACCGGCTCAAGGGCGTGGTGCTGCGCACGCCGGGACTCGCGGAGCGCCGCGGCGATGTGCCGGCGCTGGCGGCCAGTTTCGCGCGACAGCGCGGGGCAGGCATTGCGGTGGGCGCGATGGCCTGGCTCGCGGCACGCGAGTGGCCCGGCAACGTGCGCGAGCTGAAGGCGGTGGTGGATGCCGCGGCCGCGCTGCTCTTGCCCGGGCAGCGGGAGGTCGACGCCGAGGCGCTGTCGCTCGCGGCCGGCGAGGAGCCGATGACGGCGGCTCCGTCCGTCGCAGGCACGGAGACGGATGACCGCGGCGGCCTGCTCGACCAGGCGATGACGGAGCTGGAGCGCCGGCTCATCAGCGAGGCGATGCAGGCGACCGAGGGCAACCAGTCGGAGGCGGCGCGGCGTCTGGGGATCTCCCGGGCCGGGCTGATCAAGAAGCTGGGGAGACTCGGGCTCAAGTGAGACGGGATCCGGCGCCGAGGATCGGCCCAGCCCCCGTGGCACGCGGCTCGACCCGGGCTGCCTGGAACGCCGGACTCAGGCCGCGAAGCCGCCGTCGATCAGCAGATCCGCGCCGGTGACGAAGCCCGCTTCCGGACCGGCCAGGTAGGCCACCATCGCGGCGATCTCGTCCGCCTTGGCGTGACGGCGCAGGGCCATCAGGTCGTGCAGGCTGGCGCCGAACTCGGTGTTCTCGGGATTCATGTCGGTGTCGACCGGGCCGGGCGCCACGTTGTTGACCGTGATGCCGCGCGGGCCGAGGTCGCGCGCCAGGCCCTTCACCAGGCCGATCAGCGCGGACTTGCTCATCGCGTAGACCGCGCCGCCGGCGAAGGGCATGCGCTGGCCGTTGGTGCTGCCGATGTTGATGATGCGGCCGCCGTCGCCCATGTGCTTGGCCGCGGCCTGCGAGGCCACGAAGACCGAACGCACGTTGACGGCGACGGTGCGGTCGAAGTCCTCCAGCGTGAACTGGTCCAGCGGCGCCACGGCGAGCACGCCGGCGCTGTTGACCAGGATGTCCAGGCGGCCGAAGCGGTCGGCGACGCCGTCGATGGCGCGGGTGAGGGCGGGGGCGTCGGTGGCGTCTGCCTTGACGGCGATCGCCTGGCCGCCGGCGGCCTTGATCTCTTCGACCAGCGCTTCGGCGGCGATGGCCGACGAGGCGTAGCCGATCGCGACGGTCGCGCCGTCGTGGGCCAGACGGCGCGCGGAGGCGGCGCCGATGCCGCGCGAACCGCCGTGGATGAAGGCGACCTTGCCGGTCAGGACGCCGTTGGTGGCGGTGTTGCTCGTGGTGTTGGTGGCGGTGCTCATCATGTTTCCTTTCGGAGAGGGGTGGTTGATGAGATGAACTATGGTCGCCGGCACCTGATTGCGGTAGTTGGAAAGCGGCGCGTTCAGTTTCAACCATTGGTATAAGCTGGCGGCATGTCGACTGAACTGAACAGCGCCCTCGATGCCTTCATCGCCGCCGCCGACGAGGGCAGCTTTTCCGCCGCCGCGCGGCGGCTGGGCCTGACACCCGCGGCGGTCAGCAAAAGCGTCGCGCAGTTCGAGGCGAGGCTGGGCGTGCGCCTGTTCCAGCGCAGCACGCGAAGCCTGGCGCTGACGACCGACGGGGAGCGCCTGTACGCCCAGGTCCGACGCCCCTGGTGCGAGATCGGCGACGCGCTGACCGATCTGAAGCAGGGCGCGGGCAAGCCGGCGGGGACCTTGAAGGTCGCGCTCGCCTACACGGTGGGGCGCGAGTACTTCGTGCCAATGATGGACGGGTTCGTGCGGCGTTATCCGGACGTCGTGCCGGACCTGCATTTCGACAACCGCCAGGTCGACCTCGTCGCCCAGGGTTTCGACGTCGCCATCGGCGGCGGCATCGAGCTGACGGACGCCTTGATCGCGCGCGAGCTGGCGCGCCTGCGCATCGTGCTGGTGGCGGCGCCGTCGTACCTGGCGGCGAATCCGGTGCCGAAGCAGCCCGCCGACCTGACGCGCCATCGCGGCCTGCTGCGCCGTTCGCTGGGGTCAGGGCGGCTGGTGCCGTGGACCTTGAAGAACAAGGCCGGCGAGGAGGTGGTGGCGAGCGTGCGTCCGGTGATGGTGCTGGACGACCCGGAAGCCATGGCCCGCGCGGCGGCCGGCGGCACGGGCATCGCGATGCTGCCGCTGCCGCACGCCTTGCCGCTGCTCGAGCGCGGCGAACTCGTGCGCGTGTTGCCGGCCTGGTATGCCGAGGCCTTGCCGCTGTCGATCTACTACTCGAGCCGCAAGCTGCTGCCGGCCAAGGTGCGTGTGTTCGTGGACCACGTCATCGAGGAATTCCGCGCCCGCGGGCATGCGGCGAGGTTCGGTCAAGGGTGACCCTGAGAGCGGGGCCGCTCATGCGGCGGAGGCCGGGCGCCGCAGGAAGCCGTCGATCTCGCGCGCGATCCATTGCGGCTGCTCATGGACGATCCAGTGCGTGGCGCCGGGCACCTTGATGACCTCCATCCGCGGCACGTAATCCTCGAGACCGTCGAGCAGCCCCGGCAGCAGCGCGGTGTCGTCGAGAGCCCAGAACACCAGCGTGGGCACATCCACCGTGAGCCGCTCGCGCGGCAGCACCGGGATCCCCTCGATGCCCTGACCGGGCAGAGGCGGTTTCATCGGCGTCACGCGATAGAGGTTGCAGGCCCCGGTGAGTCCGGCGCGCCAGACCTCGCGGTATTGCTCCTTGAGCGCCTCCGTCAGCCATCCGAAGCCGTCGGGTCCGGCCTTCATGTGGGTGAAGAACGGCCACAGGCGCTGGAAGTCGTTGGCCGCAAGCAGCGCCTCGGCATCGGGCCGGGCGAGGAAGTTCATGTAATCGCTGGCCGCCTGCTGCGTCGGGTTGTCGCGCAGCTCGCGGGACAGCGTGCCCGGATGCGGCGAGTTGATGATCACCAGCTTGCCGATCTGCGCCGGGAAGGCGTTGGCGTAACCCCAGGCGAAAGCACCGCCCCAGTCGTGCGCCACCAGCGCGGCCAGAGTGCCGTCCTCGCTCTCGGTGGCGACGAGCTGCTGGATGTCCTGCACCATCCGCTGCGCCTTGTAGGCGGCGACCTCGGTCGGCGCGCTGGAACGCTCGAAGCCCCGCAGGTTCGGCGCGACGCAGCGGTAGCCGCCGTGCGCCGGATCGGCGAAGAAGGTGAGCAGCTCGTCCCAGATGAAGGCCGCCTCCGGAAACCCATGCAGGAACACCATCAACGGCCGTCCCGGCGCGCCCGCGGCGCGGCAGCTCAAGGTGATCCCGTTGGGCAGGGGGCGTTGGAAGGTCTCGATCATGGGGCGGGTCTCCGCATCGTGTCCCGCCCCGGAAGCTACCTCATGGCGCGCTGATCTGCTGCTGCGTCGGCGACGCGTCCAGCACCAGCTTGGATGGATAGTTCTTCCACGTCACCCCCAGCGCCGGCGTGTTGGGGTTGCCGGTCCTCGCGAAGGCCGACAGGCTCGCGATCATCGTGTCCGACAGGGCTTCGCGGCCCGCCTTGTTCGCGGTCGAGTACGCGAACGAGAACACGTTGCTGCCGAAGTTCCCGAACAGGAAGGGGATGTCCATCGCGTGCGTGGCGCCGTAGACCGTGTTGAACGGGGCGGGCTCCTCGTCCCAGTCGAAGCGGTAGTACCAGACCTGCGTGGGCTGCTTCGCCGCGAGCGAGGCCAGTTGCGGCGTCACCGGCCCGACGAAGATGGAGTTCGTCGCGAACGCCGACAGCGCATTCCAGCCAAAGGGCAGGGCGGTGACCGGCAGGTAGGCGGCGTTGATGAGGTCGCTCTCCGCTGGCCGGGTCGCCGCATTCGGGTCGAGGTTGAACTGCAGGCCGAAGCGGTCGTAGTCGCTGAGCTTGAAGCCGGGAATGCCGCTGCCGGTGACCGTGCCGAAGAGGTTGGCGAACAGCGTGCCCTCGTCGCGCGTGTTGCCGGCCAGCACCGGCACCTTCTGGTACTGCCCGGCATCGAGCGCGGCCACGGCGTTCACCGGCACCACGTTGCCGTCCTCGATCGGCGCGGGCGCGTTGCCCAGCTGCGGATTGGCCAGCATCACCTTGAGCAGCTGATCGGCGGACTGCCCCCGCAGGTAGGTCGCGACCTGCGCGGCGGTCTGCGTGCCCAGCCAGGTCCGCGCCGCCGCGGCGTCGGCGGCCTTGCCGTCGGCCACGACGATGGCCTCGAGCAGGGCCTGCGAATACCGCTGCGCGGTGGCGCGCGTGGCGTTGACGATGCCGCCGCTCATCGGCACGGCCTTGTGGAAGAGGCCGGCGGTCAACGGCGACACCAGCAGGTTCCAGACGTTGACCGCGCCGGCCGACTGGCCCATCACCGTCACGTTGGCCGCGTCGCCGCCGAAGTTCGCGATGTTGTTCTTGACGAACTTCAGCGCCTGCATCTGGTCCAGCAACGCGAAGTTGCCGGAGTCCACCAGCTTGTCGCCGGTCTTGAGCTGCGGCAGGTCGAGCCAGCCGAGGATGCCCACGCGGTAGTTGATGGTGACGACGACGGCGTTGGCCTTCTTCGCGAGCGCCTGCCCGTCGTAGACCGGGTCGGCGGAGTAGCCGGAGATGTTGCTGCCGCCGTGGATGAAGAACAGCACCGGCAGGTTGGCGTCGGTCGTCGCGGGACGCCAGACGTTGAGCGTCAGGCAGTCCTCGTCGCCCACCGGCTTGCCGAAGCCTTCGCGCACGGCCAGGCCGTAGGGCGCGTCGCCCGGGGCGGGGCTGAAGTAGCGGCCGCCCTGCGCGCAGCCGTGACCGAAGGCCTGCGCCGGGCGCACGCCGGTCCAGGCGGTCGGGTCCACCGGCGGCATCCAGCGCAGCGCGCCCTTGGGCGGCTGCGCGTAGGGCACGCCGAGCCAGGCGTAGGTGCCGCTGGCCTGGCTGTTGTCGACGCCCTGGACGGTGCCGAAGGCGGTGGCGCGCTGCGTCGGAGGCGGGCTGTCCGACCCGCCGCCGCAGGCCGCGATCGACAGGGTCGAGAGGACGAGGGTCAGCCGCGAGGCTGAGCGAAGCATCGTGTTCACGGGGAGGTCTCCTGTTGTTGTCTGCTTGTCGTCTGCAGGCGACCAGACGGTCGCCCTGCAGTCGCGGTCCGGTGGCGGTGTCCACCCCGGCGCAGATCGATGCTAGGAAACGGCCCTCCCGAGGGCCCTAGGACGAATCCGAGCGTGCGTCGGGACTTCCACGGAGACCCGGGGCAACGCGGACGCCCGATGCCGATCAGGTCAGGCCGAACTTCTTTCGCGCCATCTCCGTGACCGGCGTGAAGAGATTGACGAGCGCGCCGTCCGGATCCCGCAGCAGCAGCGACCGGTTGCCCCAGGGCATGGTCGTCGGCGCCTGCACGACCGGCAGCCCGCCGCTGGCCAGGGACGCGTGGCGGGCGTCGACGTCATCCACGAGGAACTCGATGATGGCCGAGCGGTTGGACGCCGCCTCCGCGATGTTCTGGCCGAACATCGCCAGGGTGCGGGTGCTGCCGATGGCCAGCGTCGCGGTCGGGGTGCCGAACTCCGCGAAGTCGTCGGTGAACCAGGTCGGCGTGAGGTTCAGGACGCGCTCATAGAAGGACACCAGGCGCCGGATGTCGTCGGTGATGATTCGGACGGAGACGAAGTTCATGAGAAGGCCCAGACAAGACGATTGAATAGATTCGCTACCATTTAGTAGCGAAACTTAAGCGTAGCGAAACGACTCAATGACGTCAATCGATGCGTTAGCCTCGGCACTCATGCGGCACTCATGCGGCACCCATGCGGTACTCACGAGCCAGGGGATGGTCGTGGTATATACGCTACCAATCTGTAGCGGAATCAGGCGGATCGAGGTCAGGCATGCAAGACGACGAGGACGCGGGGCGGCGCCCGCAAGGTGGCGACATCGCGCCCAGGAAGCTCGATGAACGGGTGCGTCGTTCCCGCGAGACCGTCCTGCGCACGACCTGCGAGATCCTGGCCCTGCGCGGGGTGAGCGGTGTCAGCGTGGACGAGGTGTCCAAGCTCTCCGGGGTGGCCAAGACCACCATCTACCGCCAATGGCGGACGGGATCCGACCTGGTGCTGGAGGCCTGCGCGCTGATCAGCACGTCGCAGACGACGCCCGACACCGGCACGCTGTCGGGGGACGCGAACGCCCTGCTGATGGAACTGGCCCGCATGCTGCGGGAGGAGAAGTGGCCGAGCGTGCTGCCTTCGCTCGTCGACGCGGCGGAACGGGATGCGGACCTGGCCAGGATCACAGGCGGCATCCAGATCGACCATACCGCGCCTTACCTGGCCGTGTTGAAGCGGGCGCAGGCGCGCGGCGACCTGCCGGCGGACACGGATCTGCCGACCGTCGTCGCCCAGCTGGTCGGACCGGTCTTCTACCGGCGCTGGTTCTCGCGCGAGCCCATCGATGCCCGGTTCGTGAAGCGCGTGGTGTCGGCGGCGCTGTCGGGCGCGATCGTCCGGCCCGTCCGGCCAGTCGGGCCAGTCGGGCCCCTCACGCGCTAGTGCACCAGCCCCTGGCGCACCGCGTACAGCACCAGTTCCGCCGTGCTGCCCAGCCCGAGCTTGGTCAGCAGGTTGGTGCGGTGCGTGCTGACGGTCTTCACGCTGACCATCATCTCGCCGGCGATCTCGGTGACCGACATGCCGCGCAGGGTCATGAGCATGATCTGGTGCTCGCGCACCGACAGCCGCTCGTGGGCGGGCCGGGCGTCGAGCCCGCGCAGCTGGTCCTGCACCTGGCCGCTGACGCGCGCACTCAGGTACTGCTTGCCGCCGGCGACGGTGCGGATGGCGCGGACCAGCTCGGCCGGCTCCGAGTCCTTGGCGAGGTAGCCGCTCGCGCCGGCCTGCACCGCCACCAGCGCGTACTGCGCCTCGGGGTACATCGACAGCATCAGCACCGGCGGGCAGCGGGGCAGGGCCTGCATCGAGGCCAGCACCTCCAGCCCGCTGCGCCCTTCCATGTTGATGTCCAGCAGCACGGCGTCGAAGGGCAACGAGCGCACCAGCTCCAGCGCCTCGCCGCCGTTCTGCGCCTCGGCCACGACGCGCATGTCGGGCTCGTCCTGCAGCAGCCGCGTCAGGCCGGAGCGGAAGATCGTGTGGTCGTCGACGACGAGGACCTGGATCATGGCGCGGCCCTCACAGCAGCGGCACCTTGAGCACGAGGCGGGTGCCGCGGCCCTCGGCGGCATCGATGGCGAGCTCGCCGCCGACCGCGCGGGCCCGCTCGGTCATGCTGAGCAGGCCCAGCGATCCGGTAGCCAGCGTCGACGGGGCAAAGCCCTGGCCGTCGTCGCGCAGCGTCATCACGAAGCAGCCGTCCTGCTCGCCCAGCGTCACGTCCACCTGCCGCGCCTGCGCATGGCGGGCGACGTTGGTGAGTCCCTCGTTGAAGATGCGGTAGACGGCGGTGGCGCGCTTGGCCGTGAGGCGCAGCGGCGCGTCGTCGCCGGTCAGCGTGTGCCGCAGGCCGGAGCGCGTCGAGAACTGCTGCAGGTCGTGCGCCATCGCCACCGCCAGGCCGGCGTGGTCGAGCGCGCTGGGCCGCAGCGACTCGGAGATCGCCTTCACCGTTTCGATGATGTTCTGCGTCAGGCCCAGCGCCTCCTGCGTCAACGCCTGCTGCTCGTCGCTGCCGGCACGGCGCGCGATGCGGGTCACGTCCATCTTCAGCGCCGTGAGCATGCCGCCGAGCACGTCGTGCACGTCACGCGCGATGCTCAGGCGCTGCTCCTCCAGCTTCTCGCTGGTGTAGGCCGCCAGCTGCTGCAGCTGCTCGCGCGAGCGGCGCAGCTCCTCGTCGCGCCGCAGCCGCTCGCTGATGTCGATGCCCACGCCGCCCACCGCCGGCCGGCCGCGGAAGGTCATGCGGCTGCCGTGGATCTCGATGTCGACGATGTGGCCGTCGCGGTGCACGCCGCGCGTGTGGAAACGCATGCTCTGCACCTCGCCGTGCAGACGCTGGTAGTAGCGGTGCAGCACCGTCTCGTACATGTCCGGCGCGACCAGTTCCTTGAGCGTCATGCCCTGCAGCTCCTGCGGCGTGTAGCCGACGATCGCGGCCCAGGTCGCGTTGGAGTAGACGAACTGCTCGTCCTGCATGATGTAGATGCCGGCCAGCGACTGCTCGATGATGGCCTGGAACGGGATGTTCGGCGCCTCTTCCTGGGGGGTGTCCATGGCCCGCATTCTGAGAGCTTGCCGCCCTGCGCTCCAGACCGGGGTTTGCCCTGACGCCTGCTCGGAATCGTCCGATGGCCGCGGCGGGCCGCGCTTCCTACTCTCCTGGCACACCACAAACACGGACACGAGCGGGCCCGACACGGCCTCGACGACGACGGCGACGGCTTCACCGACGCCGCCCCGCGTGTCCGGAGAACAAGGAGACAAGCTTGAAGACACGCATCAGAGCCGCGGTGCGGCTGGCGGCAGCCCTTTCCCTTTGCACCCTGGGCGCCTTGGCCCCCCTCGGGAACCTCGCGTCGGCCCAGCAGGGCGAGACGGTCCGGATCGCCTTCATCGATCCGCTGTCGGGGCCCTTCGCCAACGTCGGCCAGAACCAGCTCAAGAGCTGGCAGTTCCTTGCCGAGCGGCTGTCCGCGGGCAATCCGGCGGGCGTGAAGTTCGAGGTCGTGGCCTTCGACAACAAGGCCTCGCCGCAGGAGAGCCTGAGCGTGCTGCGCGCCGCGATCGACCAGGGCTTCCGTTACGTGGTGCAGGGCAACGGCTCGGGCGCCGCGCTGGCCATCATGGAGGCGGTGGCCAAGCACAACGCGCGCAATCCCGGCAAGGAGCTGGTCTACCTGGACTATGCCGCCGTCGACCCGGCGCTCACCAACGAGAAGTGCGACTACTGGCACTTCCGGCTGGACGCCGACACCTCGATGAAGATGGAGGCGCTGACCTCCTTCCTGCGCGAGCAGCCGAAGATCAGGAAGGTCTACCTGCTCAACCAGAACTACTCGCATGGCCACCAGGTCGCGAGCTACTTCAAGGACGCGGTCAAGCGCCGCCGGCCCGACATCGAGATCGCCGGCGAGGACCTGCACCCGATCGGCCAGGTCAAGGACTTCGCGCCCTACGTCGCCAAGATCAAGCGCGCGGGCGCCGACGCCGTCGTGACCGGCAACTGGGGTCAGGACTTGACGCTGCTGGTGCGCGCGATGAGCGACGCCGGCCTGAACATCCCGCTCTACACCTACTACGCGATGGCCGCGGGCACGCCCAAGGCGCTGGCCGCCGGCGGGGCAGGGGAGGTCTACGTCGTCGGCTACGGCCATCCCAACCTCGACGCGCCGATCGCGCCGCTGACGGCCGAGTTCAAGAAGCGCTTCAACGACGACTACTTCACCTTCGCGACCTACAACGGCATCCAGCTGCTGGCGCAGGCGATGGCCAAGGCGAAGTCGACCGATCCGGTCAAGGTGGCCGCGGCGATGGAGGGCCTGCGCTTCAAGAGCTTCGCCGGCGAGGCCACGATGCGCGCCGCCGACCACCAGCTGCAGCAGACCATGTTCATCACCCGCTGGCAGAAGGCCAAGGCGGGCGAGTACAGCGTGGAGGACACGGGCTACACCTTCTCGCCGGTCAAGCGCATGGAGCCCTACGTCTCCACGACGCCGACGAGCTGCGAGATGAAGCGTCCGGCCTCCGCCTCGGTGGCATCGACCGCAACCGCCGGATCGACCGGATCGGCGCGCTGACGCCGCCGCGGGGACTCGCATGGAATTCTTCGCGATCTCGCTGCTGAACGGGCTCAGCTACGGGCTGCTGCTGTTCATGCTCAGCGCCGGCCTGACGCTGATCTTCAGCATGATGGGCGTGCTCAACTTCGCGCACGCCAGCTTCTACATGTTGGGCGCCTACGCCGCCTACGCGGTGTCGTCGCTGGTGGGCTTCTGGGTGGCGTTGCTGGCGGCGCCGCTGCTGGTGGCGGCCTTCGGCGCGCTGTTCGAGAAACACGCGCTGCGGCGGGCCCACCGGCTGGGTCACGTGCCGGAGCTGCTCATCACCTTCGGGCTGTCCTTCATCGTGCTGGAGGTGGTGCAGCTGGTATGGGGCACCAGCGCGGTGGACTACCGCGTGCCGCAGGGCTTGTCGGGCTCGCTGTTCACGCTCTACGGCACCACCTTCCCGGTGTACCGCGGCTTCATGATGGGCGTGGCGCTGCTGATGCTGCTGGCCATCTGGCTGCTGCTGACCCGCACCCGCATCGGCCTCGTGATCCAGGCGGCGCTGACGCATCCGGAGGCGGCGCAGGCGCTGGGCCACAACGTGCCGCGCGTGTTCATGCTGGTCTTCGGCGGCGGCGCGGGCCTCGCGGGCCTGGCCGGCGTCATCGGCGGCAACGCCTTCGTCACCGAGCCCGGCATGGCGGCCACCGTCGGCTCGCTGATCTTCGTGGTCGTGGTGGTGGGCGGCATGGGCTCGCTGGTAGGCGCCTTCATCGCGTCGCTGCTGATCGGCATCGTGCAGACCTTCGCCGTGGGCATCGACGCCTCGCTGCCCGGTGCGCTGCAGTCGCTGGGGATGGTCGTCACGCCGCAGACGCCGGGTTATGCCGTCCTCAAGCTCAAGGTCAGCCAGATCGCGCCCATCCTGCCCTACCTGTTCCTGGTGTTGATCCTCGTCTTCCGGCCCAAGGGCCTGCTCGGCAAGCGGGAGGGCTGACATGAGCACGCCATTGACCCACCTTCCGTCTTCCTCCATGTCCAGCCTCGATGCGCAAACTCGCGCGTCAAGTCGTGCGCCACGCCGGCCACGCCACCTCGGCGCCGTCGCGATCTGGGGCGGTTTCGCGCTGCTGCTGGCGGTCGCGCCGCTGGTGTTCAGCGGCGGCCTGGGGCAGACCATCCTCAGCCAGATGGGCATCGCCATCATCGTCTGCCTGTCCTACAACATGCTGCTGGGGCAGGGCGGCATGCTCAGCTTCGGCCACGCGGTGTACGCCGGTTTCGGCGCCTTCCTGGGCATGCATGCGCTCAACCTGGTCGCCGACGGCCGACTGCCCGTGCCGGTGAGCCTGGTTCCCGTCGTCGGCGGGCTCGCGGCGATGGCGCTCGCGATGGTGTTCGGCCACGTCAGCACGAAGAAGGCGGGCACGCCCTTCGCGATGATCACGCTGGGCATCGGCGAACTGGTGTGGGCCTCCGCGCTGATGTTCCCCGAGTTCTTCGGCGGGGAGGGCGGCGTGTCGGGCGACCGCGTGGCGGCGGCCGCGGCGTCGGTCTTCGCGAAGGACCTCAGCCTGAGCCTCGGCCTGAGCTTCGGCCCGCAGATCCAGATGTACGGCCTGATCGCGATCTACACCTTCGTGTGCACGGCCGCCATGTACGCGTTCACGCGCACGCCGCTGGGCCGCATCAGCAACGCGGTGCGCGACAACCCCGAGCGCGTCGCGTTCATCGGTTACGACACGCGCCAGGTGCGCTACCGGGTGTTCGTGATCTCGGCCTTCTTCTCCGGCGTCGCCGGCGGCCTCACCGCGCTGAACGCCGAGATCGTCACCGCCGAGGTCGTCGGCGCGTCGCGCTCCGGCGCCTACCTCCTGTTCACCTTCCTCGGCGGCACGAGCGTCTTCTTCGGTCCCATCCTCGGCGGCATCCTGATGGTGCTGGCCTTCGCGCTGCTGTCGGAGTTCACCCGGGCCTGGCTGCTCTACCTGGGCATCGCCTTCGTGCTGATGGTGATGTGGGCGCCGGGCGGCCTGGCCAGCCTGGTGATGGCCAACGTGCGCGTCGCCGCCGCCGGCCGGCTCCGGTCGCTGATCCCGGACTACCTCGTGCTCGGCGTGACGCTGCTGCTGATGCTGCTGGGCGCCGCCACGCTGATCGAGATGGTCTACCACCTGCAGCTCAACACGGCGCTCGGCTCGACGCTGCACTTCGTCGGCATCCCGCTCGATGCGAAGCATCCCGGCTACTGGACCGGCGCGACCGTCGTGATGCTGGTCGGCCTGGTGCTGTTCACGCTGGCGCAGCGTCGTTTCGCGCGCCGGTGGACCGCGATCCAGGAGGCCATCGCGGACCAGGTGGCCGCAAAGACGTCATCCATGCGGAGGAACACGGCATGACCTACGCCCTCGAACTCAAGGACCTGCGCAAGCGTTTCGGCCGCACAGAGATCATCCGCGGCTGCAACCTGCAGGTGAAGCCCGGCGAGCGCGTCGCCGTCATCGGTCCCAACGGCGCGGGCAAGTCCACGCTGTTCAACCTGATCAGCGGCCGCTTCGCGCCCACCAGCGGCGAGGTGCTGCTGCACGGCGAGCGCATCGACGGCCGCGAGCCTTTCGAGATCAATCGCCGCGGCCTGTCGCGCAGCTTCCAGATCACCAACATCTTCCCGATGCTGTCGGTATTCGAGAACCTGCGCTGCGCCGTGCTGTGGCGCCTGGGTTACCGCTACACCTTCCTGCGTTTCCTCTCCGGACTGGGCGATGCCAACGAGCGCGTCGAGCAACTGCTCGAGCGCCTGCGACTGGCCGATCGGCGCGACGTGCCGGCCATGGACCTGACCTACGCCGAGCAGCGCGCGTTGGAGGTGGGCGTCACCATCGCCGGCGGCGCCAGCGTGATCCTGCTGGACGAACCCACCGCCGGCATGAGCCGCGCGGAGACCCGGCACTTCATCGCGCTGGTGAAGGACGTGATGCAGGGTCGCACGCTGCTGACCGTGGAGCACGACATGGGCGTGGTGTTCGGCCTGGCGGACCGCATCGCGGTGGTCGTGTACGGCGAGGTCATCGCCTTCGACACGCCGGAGAACGTGCGCGCCGATCCGCGCGTGCAGGAGGCCTACCTCGGCTCCGCCGTGGCCGACGCGCAGGGAGGCGGGCACTGATGGTCACGGACACCACACTCGACATCGACGACCTCCACGCCTTCTACGGCAAGAGCCACGTGCTGCACGGCGTGCGTTTCCAGGTGGCGCCGGGCGAGATCGTGGCCCTGCTCGGACGCAACGGCTCGGGCCGCTCCACGACGGCCAAGGCCATCATGGGCATGGTGGACGCGCGCGGCGGGCTGCGCTGGCGGGGCCAGTCCCTGACCGGCCTCGCGCCGCACGAGATCGCGCATCGCGGCATCGCCTACGTGCCGGAGAGCCGCGACATCTTTCCCCGTCTGACGGTCCACCAGAACCTGATGCTCGGCCAGAAGCATCCCGGCCGACCGGGCCGCTGGACCTTCGACGACATGTACGGGATGTTCCCGCGCCTGAAGGAACGCCAGCACGTCGAGGCCGGCGTGCTCTCCGGCGGTGAGCAGCAGATGCTGACGCTGTGCCGCGCGCTGATGGGCGATCCCGAGCTGATCATCATCGACGAGCCGACCGAGGGCCTGGCGCCCAAGATCGTCGAGCTGGTCGGGCAGTACCTGCGCACGCTGAAAACGCGCGGCATCGCGGTGCTGCTGATCGAGCAGAAGCTGACCATCGCGCTGGACATCTCCGACCGCGTGCTCGTGATGGGCCACGGCAGCATCGTCTTCGAAGGCACACCGCAACGCCTGCTCGGCGACGGCGCGGTGCGCAAGGAATGGCTTGAGGTATAGACATGAACTCCAGAACCCTGACCGCCGCGCGCCCCTGGCTGGCCCACTACCCACCCGGCGCCGACGCGGAGATCGACACCGAGGCCTACGAGAACCTGCCGGAGATGCTGGAGACGCTGACCGCGCCCTACGCGCGGCAGGTGGCGATCTCCAGCGGCGACGACCACCTGACCTTCGCCGAGCTCCATGCCCGCGCGTCCGCCTGGGCCGCCTGGCTGGGCGCGGTCGCCGGCGTCATGCCGGGCGACCGCGTCGCGGTGATGCTGGGCAACGTGGCGGCCTTCCCGGTGGTGCTGCTGGGCTGCCTGAAGGCGGGCGCGGTGCAGGTCAGCGTCAATCCGCAGTACACGGTGCGCGAGCTGCGGCATCAGCTGAAGGACGCCGGCGCGCGGGTGCTGGTCGTCTCCGCGCAGGCGCTGCCGGTGGCAGTGAACGCGCTGGATGCCGCGTCGGTGGCGCGCATCGTGGTGGTGGGCAGCACGCCGCCGACGGTCGGGCGCACGCGGCTGGCGGCGGTGTCCTTCGACGACGCGCTGGCGCTGGGCGCGGTGGCCGGCCACTGGCGTCCGCCGACGCTGGGTCGCGGGGACCTGGCGCTGCTGCAGTACACCGGCGGCACCACCGGCATCTCCAAGGGCGCGGAGCTGACGCACGGCAACCTCATCGCCAACCTGCTGCAGATGCGCGCGATGCTGGGCGGCGCGATCACGCCGGGCGCGGAGACCCTGCTCACGGCGCTGCCGCTGTATCACATCTTCGCGCTGACGGTGAACCTGCTGACCTTCGCGACCTTCGGCGCGCGTAACGTGCTGGTGGCCAATCCGCGCGACGCCGCCGCGCTGTCGCGGGCGTTCACGCACGAGGCGGTCACGGCGATCACCGGCGTCAACACCTTGTTCGGCACCTTGCTGGCGCTGCCGCAGGTGACGGACGAGCACCTGCGGCGGGTGAAGCTGGCCATCGGCGGCGGCGCCGCGGTGCAACGCGCGACCTCGGAACGCTGGTGCGCCCGCAGCGGCCGGCACATCCTCGAGGGCTACGGCCTGAGCGAGACCGCGCCGGTGGCGACGGTCAACTCCTTCGCGCAGCTGCGTTTCAGCGGCACGGTGGGCCTGCCGGTGCCGTCCACCGAGCTGCGCATCGCCGACGCCGCGGGTCGGCCGCTGCCCGCCGGCGAGCAGGGCGAGATCTGCGTGAGGGGCCCGCAGGTGATGCGCGGCTACTGGCGCCAGCCGCAGGCCAACGAGGGGGCGTTCACGCCGGACGGTTTCTTCCGCACCGGCGACATCGGCATCCTCGACGAGCAGGGCCTGCTGCGCATCTGCGACCGGCAGAAGGACATGGTGCTGGTGTCGGGCTTCAACGTGTACCCGAACGAGGTCGAGGGCGTCATCGCCGCGCTGCCCGGCGTGGCCGGCTGCGCGGTGACCGGCGTGCCCGACGAGAAGACCGGCGAGGCGGTGCGCGCCTTCGTCGTCCGGCGCGATGCGCGGCTGACCGAGGACGAGGTGCTGGCGCATTGCCGCGAGCAGCTGGCGGCCTACAAGGTGCCGCGGCGGGTGGTGTTCATGGAGAGCCTGCCGACCTCGTCGGTGGGCAAGGTGCTGCGTCGCGAGCTGCGCGAACCGCCGCCGTCGACAGAGCCCGCGCCGCGGCGCGAGGCGGCGTCGGCGGCGCTGC
>NZ_DASVNZ010000356.1:0-4328 GCF_036486225.1 Roseateles sp.
CGATGATGCCGACCTCAGCCGGACCTTCAAGATCGATGGCTCCGATTGCCTGTTCGTGAAGGCGCTGAATTCAGCGTAGTTGCGTCAACATCGCTTCCAAGGCCGGCTGCGACAGCTCGCCCGTGCGCTTGCCGACGAGCTTCCCCGAGGCGTCGAAGAGCAGCGTGGTGGGATAACCCGCCTGCTTGAACACCGCGCTGGCCTGGCGGCGCTCGTCGATGGCGACGCTGCTCATGGTCAGGCGCTGCTGGCCCAGCCACTTGGCGACGTGGGCCGCGTCCTCGCCTTGATTGATGAAGACGAAGCGCACGTCCGGACGGTCGCGCTGCGCCTGCGCGAGCATCGGCATCTCGCGGATGCACGGCCCGCACCAGGTCGCCCACAGGTTGATGAGCACCGGCTTTCCGCGCAGCGCGGCGAGATCGATGGGCTCACCGTTCAACTGCTCGAAGCGCAAGGCCGGGAGCGGCTCGGTGGCGGGCCGCATGGCGAGCTGGATCTGGCCCGCGATCACGATCGCGGTGCCCAGCGCCAGCGGCACCGTCACCGGGATCCGCATCGCCGGCACGTTCCTCAGCTTGAAGGTCGCGTACATCCACATCGCGATGATGCCGACCTCGGGCGACCATCCGCCGTCGCGCAGGTTGAGGAGGCTGAGCGGGTGCTCGACGTACAGCTCCTTGTACTGGTAGAGGAAGCCGAGCCGTGCGAACACGATGGCGACCCACAGGCTGCGCCACAGCAGCGGCCCCGCGTCCTGTCCGCGCTTGCGCATGAGGACCGTCGCGACGGCCAGTGACGCGGCGACCGCGACGCACAGATGCAGGAAGGCCCAAGGCAGCACCAGGGGACCGATGGCGACGGCCTCGTTCATCGTGGACGGATCAGGTCGCGAAGATCCCGTCCGTGGACGCGAAGCCCTTGACCTCGATCGGATTGCCCGACGGGTCGAGGAAGAACATCGTGGCCTGCTCGCCGGGTTGTCCCGCGAAGCGGATGCTCGGCTTCAGCACGAACTCGACACCGTGCGTCTCCAGCCGGTCGGCGAGCGCGCGCCAGTCCGGCATCGCCATGATCACGCCGAGGTGCGGCATGGGCACCATGTGGTCGCCGACCTTCCCGGTGTTGCCGGTCTGGAACGGCTCGCCGAGGTGCAGCGAGATCTGGTGGCCGAAGAAGTCGAAGTCGACCCAGGTGTCGGTGCTGCGGCCTTCCTCGCAGCCGAGCACGCCGCCGTAGAAGGCGCGGGCATCGTCCAGGTCTCGCACGTGATAGGCCAGGTGGAACACGGATCGCATGGGGACTCCCGGGCAGGGGTGATCGATCGGACGATCCTAGCCCCGAAGCCCCGCCCGCTAACATCGGACCCCTCTGTGTCGTGCGCTTGGGAGATCGGTGTGGATGTGACCAGCTGGTTGGGCTTTGTCAGTGTGGCGCTGTTCGTCACGTTCACGCCGGGGCCGGCGGTGCTGATGGCGATCTCGAACTCGCTCAGCGTCGGGCCGCGGCGGGCGATGGTCGGCTCGCTGGGCAACGCGATCGGTCTGCTGGCCGTGTCCGCGGCGACGACGGCGGGCCTGGGCGTGCTGCTGAGCACCTCGGCCCAGGCCTTCCTGGTGGTGAAGCTGCTGGGTGCCTGCTACCTGATCTGGCTGGGCATCAAGCAGTGGCGCCAGGGCGCGCGCATGTCGATGGCCAACGGCGACGCCGCCGCGGCGGAAGTCGCCGGCCTGTCGCGCCGGGCGCTCTTCCTGCGCGGCATCATGGTCGCGCTGACGAATCCGAAGGCGATCCTGTTCTTCACCGCGCTGTTCCCGCAGTTCATGAACCACCCGGAGACGGCGCTGCGCGACTTCGTCGTGCTGACGGTGACCTTCTCGTCCTGCGCCGTGCTGGCGCATGCCTTCTACGTGCTGCTCGCGCGCGCGCTGCGCCGCGGGCTGGCGTCGCCGACGCGGGTGAAGCTCATGAACCGGACCTTCGGCGCGTGCTTCGTCGCGCTGGGCGTCAGCCTGCTGGGCTGGCGCGGTCGCACGCAGTGAAGGAGGTGCAACCATGTTCTCCCATCTCTTCGTCGGCATCACCGACTTCGACCGCGCGCTGGCGTTCTACACGCCGGTGATGGCGGCGCTGAAACAGCCGCACCGCTTCACCGATCCGGGTTCCCAACGCGCCGGCTGGCAGTCCGCGCAGAGCGTGCGACCGCTGTTCCTGATCGGCCGGCCGCTGGAGGGCGAGGCCTGCTTCGGCAACGGGCAGATGACGGCCTTCATGGCGGCATCGCGCGCGATGGTCGACGAGGTCCATGCCGCAGCGCTCGCCCACGGCGGGACCTGCGAAGGCGAACCCGGCCTGCGGCCCCAGTACCACCCGAACTACTACGGCGCCTACTTCCGCGATCCGGACGGGAACAAGCTGTGCGTGGTGTGTCATGAGGCGGAGCCGTCGCCGTCGGAGGGCGCGTGAAGGCCTCCGGAGATTCTTCGTTCCAGCGATTTGTCGGACGCGGTGCGATGGCGTGCCTCGTCGCGCTGCTGTCGCTGGCGGCTTCGGCGGCCCCCGCGGCGCTCCCGGAGGAGGTGGCGGCGCTCGTCGAACGACACGGGGCCTGCACGCACTGGCTCGGCGAGCCCGGGGGAAGGCGATGCGGAGCGCCGGCGGGACATCGAGTGGGGCATGTGCCAGAGCTGTCCCGGCACTGATGCGCGCCTGGCCGCGTTGAAGAAGAAGTACCGCGGCGATCCCGCCGTGATGGCAGTGCTTCAGCCACTGGACCCGCAGGTGGAGCCCATGGGCAAGGACGAGGCGAAACGCTTCTGCGCGACGACGCGCAAGCCGGAGTGGACGAAGTAGCAATCAAGGAGCCCGTCATGCCTCTGCCTCGCACCGTCTGCTGGATCCCCCTGTGGAATGCCGCGCAACCCGGAGTGGGCATCGAGCACCTGCGGCTCTCCGACGGACACGCCGACGGCATCGTGATCGCCGTCGACGAGGAGTCTGGGCCGTTCCGTCTCGCCTATCGGCTCGACCGGGACGAGCGTTGGCGACTGCGCGAGGCGGCGTTGTCGCTCATCGATGGCGAGGGCGAATCGCCTCGCTCGATGCATCTGAAGACAGATGGCGACGGCCACTGGCAGGACGGCGAAGGGCGGGCTCTCGCCGATCTCGACGGATGCCTGGACATCGACATCTGGCCCACGCCGTTCACCAACAGCTTTCCGATCCGGCGCGTGCCGCTGGCCATCGGCGAAAGACGTGAGTTCCGCATGGCGTGGGTGGACGGCACTGCCCTCACCGTGCGCGCTCAGGCGCAGGCCTATACGCGGCTCGACGAACGGCTGTATCGCTTCGAGTCGCTGGACGGGTCAGGCTTTGTCGCGGACCTGCCGGTGGACGAGGACCTGCTTGTCCTGGACTACCCAGGCCTTTTCAAACGTCATCGGGACTGAGCGGGGAAGGTCGCGATACTGCGCGACCCTGCCGACCGTCACGTTCAAAGCATGAGCCGCCAAGCCTCGTTCCTCGATTACCTCCGCCGCTACGCCGCCAAGGACCTCGACGGCATCGCCGCGCTGTTCTCGGAGGACGTCACACTGCGCGACTGGAATCTCTCGGTGAAGGGCCGCGATGCGGCCATCGCGGAGACGCGCAAGAACTTCGAGTCCGCCGCCTCGATCCAGATCGAGGTGCTGCGTGTGCTGGAGAACGAGAACTCGGTGGCCGGTGAACTGCGCATCCTGGTCGACGGGCACATCGAGCTGTTCGTCGTCGATGTGCTGGACTTCGACGCGGAAGGGCGGATCACGGCGATCCGCGCCTTCCTCGGTCGTGGCGACTGAACGTCGCGCGCCAGCTCACTCGTCGGCGCCGAGCCGCACCACCAACGCAGCGGCACTCGCCACCGTCGCGAGCCCGGTCACGCCGACCCAGCCCCAGTGGGTCAGCAGCACGCTGCCCAGCGCCGCGCCGGTCGCCATGCCGATGAACATTCCCGTGAACAGCAGCGCGTTGAGGCGGCTGCGCGCGGCCGGATCGAGGCTGTAGACGATCGTCTGGTGCGCGACCAGCGCAGCCTGCACACCGAAGTCGAACACGACCGCGAGCACCACCAGCACGACGATCGCCGCACCGCGGTCCAGCCACGCCGTCACCGACATCACCGCGAAGGACAGCGCCACCAGCAGCGAACCCAGCTTCGTCACCACGCCGGGGCCGCGCTTGTCGGCGAAACGTCCCGCCAGCGGCGCGGCCAGCGCGCCGGCCGCGCCGGCCAGGCCGAAGGCGCCGGAGACCGCGCTGCCCAGCCCGAAGCGCTGATGCAGCATGAC
>NZ_DASVNZ010000366.1:0-5659 GCF_036486225.1 Roseateles sp.
GTGGGCTAAAGTGCCGGGAAACGCTTGTCGCGGCGCGCGGTGTGGTCCCTTGTGCGAGCAGAATCTTCCCGCACAAATCCCGCACGTGAGTGCATAACTAATTGATTCATATGGTGGTTTGTGTGCCCGTTCGAGGCACCATGCAAAACGCCGGCACGAAGCCGGCGTTTTGCATGAAGAGGCCTGAGGACTCGATCGGACTCAGACGGCCGCGGTGATCACGATCTCGATCTTCCACTCCGGCTTGGCCAGCTTGGCCTCGACCGTCGCGCGCGGCGGCGTGTGACCAGCCGGCACCCAGGCGTCCCAGGCGGCGTTCATGCCGGCCAGGTCCTTGACGTCGGCGATGTAGAGCTGCGCGCGCAGGATCTTGGTCTTGTCGCTGCCGGCGCGGGCCAGCAGCTTGTCGATCATCGCCAGCACCTGCTCGGTCTGGCCCTTGACGTCGGCGGTGGCGTCCTCGGGGACCTGGCCGGCAAGGTAGACCACGCCGTTATGGATGGCCATCTCGGAGAGACGGGCGCCGACGTCGAAACGTTCGATGTTGCTCATTTGCTGGGGTGCTTGGGTTTGTGGGAATGCTTGTGCTCGCGCTTCTCGCGCGACTGCTCATGGCGATGGGACTTCGCAGCCGGAACGGCAGGCGTCGGGGCCGACTTCTGGCCGAGCTTGCTTTCCGTGCCCGCCATCAGCTTCTTGATGTTGGCGGCGTGGCGCCAGATCAGCAGCAGACTCATCAGCGCGATGGCCGGCAGTTCCGGACCGACGTCCCAGACCAGCATCTGCAGCAGCGGCGCGGCGACCGCGGCGGCCAGCGACGCCAGCGACGAATAGCGGAACACCACCGCCATGACGATCCACACGCCGAGCACGGACAGGCCCAGCCACGGGTTGATCGCGAGCAGCACGCCGGCCGCGGTGGCGACGCCCTTGCCGCCGACGAACTTGAAGAAGACGGGCCACAGATGGCCGATGAAGGCCGCCAGGCCGACCAGCGCGGCGGTGCCTTCCTCCAGGCCGTACGGGCCGCCGAACTTCAGCACCAGCAGCACGGGGACGTAGCCCTTGAGGGCGTCGAAGACCAGCGTGAGGATGGCGGCGGCCTTGTTGCCGGAGCGCAGCACGTTGGTGGCGCCCGGGTTGCCGCTGCCGTAGCTGCGCGGATCGGACAGGCCCATCAGCCGGCTGACGATCACCGCGAAGGACAGCGAGCCGATCAGATACCCGGCCACGACAGCCAACAAGGGGAACAGGACACTTTGCATGGGGCGCTATTCTGCCCCGGACTTCAGCGCGCACTCGACCGGGCGGGCCGCGAGCAGCTCCGTCAAAACCCGGGGTTCGAGGCTGACGAGGTACCCGCGGCGTCCGCCGTTGATCAGGATGCGGGGCAGCGCGAGCACACTGGACTCGACGAACACGGGCATCGTCTTGCGCGTCCCGAAGGGCGAGGTGCCTCCGACGAGGTAGCCGCTATGGCGCTGGGCGACGTCGGGCTTGCAGGGCTCGACCTTCTTGCAGGGGATCTGCCGGGCGAGTTCCTTCAGGCTGACGGTGCAGTCGCCGTGCATCAGCACGATCAGGGGTTGCGCCTTCTCGTCCTGCATCACCAGCGTCTTGACGACCTCGTGCTCGGACACGCCGAGCTGCTTGGACGACTCGCCGGTGCCGCCGTGATCGACGTAGTCGTAGACGTGCTCGCCGAACGCGATCTTGTGCTGGCGCAGCATCTGCGTCGCCAGCGTCTCGCTGACATGGGCGGATTTCTTGCTCATGGCGCGATTCTCCGCGCTGGCCGCGCCCGCTGCTTGTACGAGCTTGCTGCGCCTGCTGACAGACGATGGCAGCGCCCGCGCTACGCTGCGGCGCCCTCCCTGCACTTCATGTTCACCGAGCCCCCATGACGGACGCCGCCTCGACCTCCAGCTACAACCTCAAGGATCTGATCGGCGACACGGCGCTGCGCGCGCTGGCGTCGGTGTTCGCCGAAGCGGCGCCCGGCTTCCAGCGCAAGCGCTTCATGACCGTGGCCACCGATGGGCTCGAGCCGCTGTCGATCATGCAGCGCGTGCACCGCGTGGCTGAAGCGCTGGACGCCGCGTTGCCTGGCAGCTTTGCGGACAAGCTCGATGCCGTCGTGGCGGCGGCACCAAACACCGGCGGCGCGTTCATCAACATGGGGCTGTGCGATTTCGTCGCGAGCTACGGCCTGCACGATCCCGCGGCGTCGCTGAAGGCGCTCAAGCGCATGACCGCGCACGGCACCGCCGAATTCGCGATCCGGCCCTTCCTGCGCCAGGATCTGACCGGCACGATGAAGACGATGACGCGCTGGACTTCGGATCGCGACGAGCACGTCCGGCGTCTCGCCAGCGAGGGCTGCCGGCCGCGGCTGCCGTGGTCGTTCCGGCTCGACGCGCTGGTCGCCGATCCGGGGCCGCTGGCGGAGATCCTGCAGGCGCTGTGCGCCGACGACAGCCTCTACGTGCGGCGCTCCGTCGCCAACAACCTGAACGACATCACCAAGGATCACGCGGATTGGGTCTTCGCGCATGTGGCCGACTGGGACCTGGCCGACGAGCGCAGCGCGTGGATCGTCAAGCATGCGCTGCGCTCGCGGATCAAGCAGGGCGATGCGCGCGCGCTGAAGCTGATCGGCGCGAGCGAGGGCGCGCTGGCCGTCGTGGAGCGCCTGGCGATCGAGCCGTCACGCGTGGCGATCGGCGGCGAGATCGAGATCGCCTTCGAGCTGCGATCGACCGCGGAGACGACGCAGCGACTGGTCGTCGACTACGCGGTGCATTACGTGAAGAAGAACGGCCGCGCATCGCCGAAGGTCTTCAAGCTGAAGACGGTGGAGCTTGAAGCGGGCGGGTCGACGTCCATCCGGATCCGGCGCGCGCTGCGCAACTTCACCACGCGCACGCACTACGCGGGCACGCACGCGATCGATGTGATGGTCAACGGCCAGAAGCTTGCCGACGGTACGTTCGAGCTGCTGATGGGTTGACCGCCCAGACCCCGCGCGCTGCGCGCGCCCCTCACCCCTGCCCTCTCCCGCAAGCGGGAGAGGGAGCAAAACCAGAGTCGTGACTCGGTCAGCTCAGTGCATTCTCACTCCCTCTCCCGCTTGCGGGAGAGGGCGGGGGTGAGGGCCAGCGGCGGTGGCAGTACGAAAGCTCACTGCGCCGGGTCGCGGATCTCCCAGCGGATGCGGTCGATGCGCGCGAGCGTGTCGGCATCGAGGGTCCGGCCGAGCGCCGCGATGTTCTCGTCCAGCTGCTCCACCGAGGTGACGCCGATCAGCGTGCTCGCCGTCTGCCAGCGCGAGGTCACCCACGCGATCGCCAGCGTCGACGGCGACATCCCCAGCTCCGCCGCCAGCGCGTTGTAGCGCCGCGCCGCGGCCAGCGTTTCGTGCCGCGCCCAGCGCTGCTTCTTCATGCTCTCGAAGATCGCCAGCCGGCCCGGCCTGGCGGGATCAGCCAATCCGTGCTGGTCGTACTTCCCCGTCAGCGACCCGAAGCCCAGCGGCGAATACGCCAGCAACCCGACCTGATGCCGATAAAGCGCCTCGTCGAGACCGTTCTCGACGATCCGGTTCACGAGGCTGTAGGCGTTCTGCACGCTGACGATCCGCGGCAGCCCGTGCTGCGCGGCCAGATGCACGAACTCGCCCACGCCATAGGCCGTCTCGTTGGACAGCCCGATGTGGCGGATCTTCCCGGCGCGCTGCAGCTGCGCGAGCGCCTCCAGCTGCTCATGGATGGACGCGACGGGCTTGTCCTTCGCCGGCTCGAAATACACGCCGCCGAACATCGGCACGTGCCGCGCCGGCCAGTGGATCTGGAACAGGTCGATGGTCTCGAGCTGCAGCCGCTTCAGGCTGTCCTCGCAGGCCTGCACGATCTGCGCGCCGGTCAGGTCCATGCTGCCGTCGCGGATCCAGTCGTAGCCGCGCGACGGCCCGGCGACCTTGGTCGCGACGACGACCCGCTCGCGCATCCCGGGCCGCGCCTTCAGCCAGCGGCCGATGATGGCCTCGGTCCGGCCGAAGGTGTCGGCACGCGCGGGCACCGGGTACATCTCGGCGATGTCGAGCAGGTTGATCCCCGCCGCCACCGCGCGATCGAGCAGCGCGTGGCTGCCGGCCTCGTCGACCTGCTCGCCGAAGGTCATGGTGCCCAGGCCGATGCGGCTGACCGAGAGGTCGGACTGTCCGAGGGTGATGCGGTCCATCTTGTTCTCCGTGAAGCGCGGCGCCATAGAGCCCCCTGCCTGAAGCCGAGGGCCCGGCGCTACAACCGGCCAGTGTGCATGAGGCCGCGCCTCGCCGCCGCGCGTGCGGGCGATCGCCGCGCGAGCCCCCGCTTCCCCTTTACGCGGCTTGCCATTGCGTCTTAGAAATTATTGTTTTACAGTAATTTCTTGCCACCCGACGGTAAGACCATGAGCGACGCCTCCTTCCCTGCCAGCCTCCGGCGCATCCGCTGGATCGCCCACTGCGTGCGTGCGATGGCACTGATCGCGATGGCGGTGGTGGTGGGTTTCCACGCGGTCTTCTGGGCCGACCGCGGCCTGGTCGAGCGCACCGCGCGCAAGGACTGGTGCCTGGACTGCCCCATGCAATTCGACGCCGTCTCGCGCGCCTGGGGCCTGGCGGTCAACCTGCCGCAAGCGCTGCTGACGCTGTTCGCGCTGCTGTGCCTGTGGCGTCTCTTCGGCGCCTATTTGCGCGGCGAGGTCTTCACCGACGGCGCGACGCGCCACCTGCGGCGCCTCGGTCAATCGGTGACGGCGATGGCGCTCGTGATGCCGCTGACCGACACGGTCACCATCCTGGCGCTGACGCTGGGCAATCCGCCGGGACAGCGGATGCTCTCCGTCCACCTCGGCAGCCAGCACTACGTCGTGCTGCTGCTCGGCCTGGTGCTGATCGCGATGGCCATGGTGATGCGCGAGGCCCAGCGCATGGCGCAGGAGAACGCCGAGTTCGTCTGAACGGACCGGCGCAGGAACCCCGCCCATGCCCATCGTCGTCCGACTCGACGTGATGCTCGCGCAGCGCAAGATGCGCTCCAAGGAGCTCGCCGAGGCCATCGGCATCACCGAGGCCAACCTCTCGCTGCTGAAGTCCGGCAAGGTGCGCGGGGTGCGCTTCGACACGCTGTCGCGGATCTGCGCGGTGCTGCAGTGCCAGCCCGGCGATCTGCTCGCCTGGGAGCCGGGCGACGAGCCCGAGGACGGGGGGGCCGATGGCGGCGCGTGATCCTCACGGTCCTCTTGATCCGCATGGATCGAAGCGCCGCTTCGGCCCGCGCGCGATCGCCATCGGTGCGGTCCTGCTGCTGCACGTCGCGCTGATCGGCTGGCTGCAGCAGGCGTGGCACCGGGCCGAGTCGCACCGCGAGCAGCGCAGTTCGTCCGTCCGGATGGTGACGATCCAGCTGCCGCCGTTGCCCAGGCCCGTGCCGAAGACGACGCCGGTCGCCCGATCTCCGGAACGCCGGGCAAGTCCTGACCCCAAGCGGCCATCGCCGGAGGATGCACCGTCGACGCGCCCCACCGCGCGCGTCCAGGAGCCCCGGCCCGAGGTCGATCGCCATGAAGACGATCGCCGCGACGAGCCCCGCGCCTCGGTGGTCATCGCCGCGCCGAC
>NZ_DASVNZ010000402.1:0-9584 GCF_036486225.1 Roseateles sp.
CGCGCGTCCGCTGTTCGCGGTGATGACCAAGAACACCGGCCGCCAGTTCGTGATCGACAACAAGGGCGGCGCCGGCGGCACGCTCGGCGCCGGCATCGCGGCCAAGGCCCCGCCCGACGGCTACACCTTCTTCATGGGCGCGGTGCACCACACCATCGCGCCCAGCATGTACCCAAAGCTCGACTACAAGCTCGAGGAGGACTTCATTCCCGTCGCCCTGGTCTCCAGCGTGCCGCAGGTGATCGTGATCAACCCGACGAAGGTGCAGGCCACCGACGTGAAGAGCCTCCTGGAATTCCTGAAGAAGAACCCCGGCAAGCTGAACTACGGCTCGGCGGGCAACGGCACCTCGCACCACCTGGCGGGCGAGCTCTTCAAGCTGCAGACGCAGACCTTCATCACCCACATCCCCTACCGCGGCGCCGGCCCGGCGCTGCAGGACCTGATGGCGGGCCAGGTGGACCTGATGTTCGACGGTCTGGGATCGTCGGCCGCGCACATCCGCGGCGGTCGGATCAAGGCGCTGGCGGTGGCCTCCTCCAAGCGCGCGCCGGGCTTCCCGGACATCCCGAGCGCGGTGGAAGCCGGCATCCCGCAGTACCAGGTCGCGACCTGGTACGGCCTGTGGGCGCCCAAGGGCACGCCGAAGGAAGTGATCGCCGCGATGCAGGCCGAACTCCGCAAGGCCTATGCGACCGAGGAGTTGAAGACCATCTGGACCGGCCTGGGCACCGACATGCCCACGCTCTACGGCGACGCGTTCGGCAAGTTCGTGCACGGCGAGGTGGTGCGCTGGGCCGACGTGGTCAAGCGCAGCGGTGCGAAACTGGATTGATCCAGACTGCTCCGATAGCGATTGCCTGAACTCCGGCCTGCGACTCCCGACATGAACGCTCCCCTGAAAGCCACCGCGAACGCCAACCTGTTCGCCGCACTGCGCGCGAATTTCTCCGACGACCTGGACGCCTGCGCGATCGAGCTGGCCGACGGTCCCGACGCCGGCCAGCGCTACAGCTGGCGCGACATCGACCGCGCCACGGCGATGATCGCCAACCTGCTGGAATCGCTGGACCTGCCCGCGGGCAGCCGCGTCGCGGTGCAGACGGAGAAGAGCGTCGAAGCGCTGCTGCTGTACCTCGCGGTGCTGCGCGCCGGCTATGTGTACCTGCCGCTGAACACGGCCTACCAGGCCGCCGAACTCGAGTACTTCATCGGCAACGCGGAGCCGGCCGTGGTCGTCTGCGCGGGGAAGAATTTCGGCTGGATCAGCAAGCTGGCGTTCCAGGCGAAGGTGCCATGGGTGTTCACGCTGAACGAGGACCGCAGCGGCACGCTGCTGGACCGCGCGGTGCAGATGCCCGACACGCACCAGGTCGCCGAAAAGCAGGCCGACGAGCTGGCGGCGATCCTCTACACCAGCGGCACGACCGGTCGCAGCAAGGGCGCGATGCTGAGCCACGGCAACCTGCTGTCCAACGCCGAGGTGCTCAAGCACGCCTGGGGCTGGAGGGCGGACGACGTGCTGATCCACGCGCTGCCGATCTTCCATGTGCATGGGCTGTTCGTGGCCTCGCACGGCGCGCTGCTGGCCGGGGCGAAGATGCTGTGGTTCAACCGCTTCGATCCGCGCGGCGTGATCGCGCGGCTGCCCGACGCGACGCTGTTCATGGGCGTGCCGACGCTGTACGTGCGGCTGCTGGAGCAGGCCACGCTGACGAAGGAGGCCTGCGCGCGGATGCGGCTGTTCATCAGCGGTTCCGCGCCGCTGCTGATCGAGACCTTCCACGAGTGGCAGCGCCGCACCGGGTTCACCATCCTGGAGCGCTACGGCATGAGCGAGACGGTCATGCTGACCTCGAATCCGTACAAGGAAGAGGACGGCGAGCGCCGCGGTGGCACGGTCGGCCGTCCGCTGCCGGGCGTGGGCCTGCGCATCGTCGACGATGCGGGCGCGCCCTGCCCGAGCACGGGCGACGGCGAGATCGGCCACCTCCAGGTGAGCGGCCCCAACGTGTTCTCGGGCTACTGGCGCATGCCGGAGAAGACGAAGGAGGAGTTCACCGCCGACGGCTGGTTCAAGACCGGCGACGTGGGCCGGCGCGACGACCGGGGCTACGTGACCATCGTGGGCCGGAGCAAGGACCTGATCATCACCGGCGGCTACAACGTGTACCCGGCGGAGATCGAGGGCTGGCTCAACGAGCTGCCCGGGGTGGCGGAGTCGGCCGTCATCGGCGTGCCGCATCCGGACTTCGGCGAGGGCGTGATCGCCGTGGTGGTGCCGCGCCCGGGCGCCGCGCTCGAAGGCGCGACCTTGATCGCCGCGCTGAAGGACCGCATCGCCGGCTTCAAGGTGCCCAAGCGGGTCTTCGTCGAGCCCGAGCTGCCCCGCAACGCGATGGGCAAGGTGCAGAAGAACCTGCTGCGCGAGCGGCATCAGGGGCTGTTCGGCTGAGCATCGCCGACAATCGTCGTCATGAGCACGCCGACGCCGCTCCCCACCACCGACACGGGCGGCACGACCAGCACGACCGACACGTCCGTTCAGGTCAACGCCCTGGACACCGCCTGCCCGCGCTGCGGCGGCGGTTTCCATTGCGGCGTGAACGACGGCTGGTGCGCCTGCTTCGGCACGCGACTGGGCGAGGGTCTCAAGCGGGAACTCGCCGCGCGCTGGCCCGACCGGTGCCTGTGCCTGCGCTGCCTGGGCGAACTGGCCCGCGACGATCCGGACAGCCACGTGCCGGACGCGCCGAAAAACCCGCCCCCGCCCCCGTTGTTGGGCGTTTGAAGACGTACGCGGCACGGCCACAATCCGACCGATGCCCGCCTCCTCATTCAGCCAGTCCGTCGCGGAGCGCCTCCGGGTCAGGCGCCTGCTGGTTGTCGGCCCCTTCCTGGCGCTGGGGCTGGTGCTGGTCGTGCTGTGGGCGCTGGTGCTGTGGTTCGCGCTGATCTATCCGAAGTCGCTGGTCGAGGACCTGCAGGACGACCTGCACAGCATCGCCCTGAACGCGACCCAGGACACCGAACAGCTCCTGCGCGAGACCGAAGGCAGCCTGCGCACCCTCGACCTGCTGCTGCTCACCCGCAGGAACGAACGCCAGGACCTCGACGCCACCGTGTCCCTGATGGCCGATTCGCTGCGCGACAACTCGCGCGGGATCACCGACGTGATGCTCGCCAGCGCGGACGGCCGCCTGTGGCGCATCCCGTCGGTCACCGGCGAACCCTATGTCGACCTCGGTCCGAAGAGCTTCCTGTCGGAGCTGGGTCGGCCGGGCGGACCGAGCGTCATCCTCGGCACGCCGATCCGGCTGCGGCCGGGCGCCCACTTCGTCCTGCCGATGGCCACTCGGTTGAGCGCGCCGACCGGCCCGTTCACCGCGACGGTCGGCTTCATCGATCTCGACGCGCTGCTGCGCGTGTACCGCACGCGCTCGATGCGTTCGGGCATGGCCGTGCTGCTGGAACGCGACGACGGCGTCGCCATGGCACGCTGGCCGGAAGTGCCAGGTCTTGTCGGCACCAACATGCGGCTGGTCCCCGGCGGCGAGGTGCTGCCGCCGAGCCCGCCGGCCAGCGGCCAGTTCATGGTGGCGAAGAGCCCCGCGGACGGGCAGGACCGCATCGTCTCGTACCGTGTGCTGCAGGACTACCCGCTGCGCCTGTTCGTGTCCTTCGAGCGCGACCGCATCCTCGCCGGCTACCTGCAGCAGCGCCGCGCGGTGCTGGGTTTCTCGCTCCTGGTCACCGTGATCGCGGTCGGCCTGATGGCCTGGTTCACGCGGCTGCAGCAGCGCACCCGGCTGCGCGAGGCTGAACGCGAAGCCACCGCCGACGCGTCGCCGATGGGCCTGTTCCGCTGCGACCTGCTGGGCCGCACCGTGTATGCCAACGAGACCTACCTGCGTCTGCTGGAGGTCGATCGCAAGGACCTGGCCTGGGGCTGGCTGGACCGCCTGCCCGCGACGGAACGCGAGTTGACGCGCGAGCAGTGGGCGGCGCTGGTCGCCGTGGGCGAGCCGGTCGACCGCGTGCGGCAGCTGGCGCGCCGCGACGGCACGGAGCTGCTGGTCCGGCTGCGGATGCGGCCGATGCGGCTGGGCGGACGCATCGTCGCGCACGCCGGCACGGTCGCCGACATCACCCCCGAATTCGCCGCCCGGCGCGAGCGCGAACGCAGCCAGGCCGTGATGAGCGCGATGGCGCAGAGCGTCAACGTCATGATGCTGGCGGTCGACACCGACGAGCGCGTGCTGTTCTGCAACAAGGCCTTCGAACGCCGTTTCGACATCCCGGAGAACTCCTGGCAGGGGCGCCATGCGTCCGACGTCTTCGACGACCTGTACCCGGCCGTGCATCCGCTGATCCAACGCGCCTTCGCGGGCGAGACCAGCGTGGTGGAGATGCGCGACGACGACGGCGTCAGCCGCCCGATGCCGCTAGACGGCGACGACCGCGGCGAGACCCGCTACGTCGAACTCACCTACGCGCCGCTGGTCACCGACGACGGCACCATCATCGGCGCCTACGGCGTCGCGCGCGACGTCACCGACGTCAAGCAGGAACAGATGCGGCTGCTGCGGGCCTCCAACACGGACCCGCTGACCGAGCTGCTCAACCGCGCGGGCTTCGCGTCGCAGGTCAACGCGGCGCTCGGCCGCGCGACGGAGCGCGACGAACTGGTGGCGCTGCTGTACCTGGACCTCGACCGCTTCAAACCCGTCAACGACGAGTACGGCCACCCCGTCGGCGACGCGCTGCTCAAGGCCGTCGCCGGCCGGCTGCGGCATGCGCTGCGACCGCAGGACCTGGTCGCCCGCATCGGGGGCGACGAGTTCGCGGTGTTCCTCAGCCACGTCGCGAAGCCGGTCGACGCGCAGGTCGTCGCCGACAAACTGGTGCACGCACTGACCCTGCCGTTCCGCATCGGTGCGCTCGAACTCCACATCGGCACCAGTGTCGGCTTCTGCGTCCAGTGGGCCAGGCAGGCGGACATCGACGACCTCGTCACGCAGGCCGATGAGCAGCTCTATCGCGCCAAGCGGGCCGGCCGGGGGAGATCGAGCGGCAGCCTCTGCGCGGAGCGCAAGACGTCGGCGGAGTAGCGGGGCGGTGCGATGCGGTGCGCGGTCAGCCGCAGTTGCCGAAGTCGCCCGGGCTGCGGCCGTCCAGGGACGCCGTCGGCGTCGACGGGCCATGCTTCAGGCGCATCAGCGTCATCTGCAGGACCTTGGCGTCGGCGCTGGCGCGGTGACGCCGCAGCTTGGCCTCGGCGCGGACCTCCTGCTGGACGGTGTTCCAGCGCTGGACCTCGTCCTCGCTGAGCAGGCGCCGCACATCCTCGATCCGGAAACGCGGCAGGCGGCCGACGCTGTCGAACAGCTTGCTCATCCACGGATAGTCATGGCCCCAGCTGTCCGAGTAGACCGTCTGACCCGCCAGGCGCTTGTTGAGTTCGTCGACGACCCATTCACGCGGGCGCCCGTGACGCAGCAGGAGCTCGCGCGTGATGCCGTGCAGCGCCTCGGCCTGCTCGTCCCAGTGCTCCCAGTCGGGCGCGGGCTGGATCAGCGAGCAGAACGGCAGGCCGCCCGCCTCGACGAAACCGATCTCGATCGGGTAGCTGCCCCGCCCGAAACCGGAAGCCTCCAGGTCGAGGATGGTCGGCGCAAGGACCGGAGAGGCGGCAGGCAGGACGGCAACGCTCATGGGCGCGAGTATGCAAGCGCCGGGCCAGCCGCGGGAGCCGCCCCTCCTCAGATCAGGGGACGGCCGGCGTCGCCGAATGCGTCACCGTGGGCGCCGCGGGCGACGTAACGGGCGCGGCCTTGGGCGGCTGCCCCGCCGCGTCGCCGTCGCCGCTGTCGCCCCGGTCCCGACCCTGGCCGCGCTGCAGCGCATGCCAGCCGTCCAGGCCGCCGTCCAGCGCCAGGACCCGCGGATGACCGCGCTTGAGGAGCTCGTGCGCGCCCTGGATGGCGGAGACCTCGTTCGGGCAGTTGCAATAGAGGACCAGCAGCCGGTCGTCGGGCAGTTGCGCCGCGTATTCCGGCAGGCGGGTCAGCGGGATGTTGAGCGCGCCGGGCAGCGTGCGCGGATCGGCGGCACGGCCGGGGTCGCTGCGCACATCGATGAAGAGCGGCGCCATGTCCTGCTCGCAGAGCGCGGCGGCGTCCTCGACGCTGATGCGCTCGACCTCGCCCTGCAGCTTCGCCATCTGGCGACGACGCCGCCAGCGGTTGCCGATCAGGAGCGCCAGCACGGCGACGATCGCGGCCACCGCGAAGATGCCGGCGTTGGAGAGGAAGTCCAGCACGTCCTGGATCTGGTCGCTGAAGATCAGCCCGAGACCGAGGAAACACGCCGTCCAGACCAGTCCGGCGACGGCGTCGTAGGCGATGAAGCGCCGCCAGCCCATGCCGAGCGCGCCGGCCATGGGGGCCGCGACGACCGAGATGCCGGGCAGGAACTTCGCGGCCAGCAGCGAGCTGCCGCCCCAGCGCGCGATGAGGCTTTCGCTCTGGCGGACGCAGACGTCCGGCGACAGCGAGACGCGGCACAGCAGCCGCAGCACCCGGTGGCCGTAGCTGCGGCCGGCGATGAACCAGATCGCGTCGCCCAGGACGTTGGCGAGCACCGCCGCCACGACCAGCGACAGCGCCGACAGGCGCCCGGCGGCGGCCAGTCCGCCGGCCACCACCAGCAGCGGCGCCGCGGGCACGGGCGCACCGATGCGCGCGGCCAGCGTCACGAGGAAGACGAGCAGGAAGTCGTGTTGGATCAGCAGGTCGATCAGGGCGCGCATGCGGCGCATTGTCGCGGCTGCGGAGGACACCCGTCGGCGGTGGGGCGATTCATGCCGCCCGCCACGAGACCCGTCAGGACACCAGCCGGGGCGCCTTGGGCCGGGCGACGAAGGCGAACTGCACCCACTTCGTCTCCTCGAGCTGCCGCCCGAAGAGCCGGAAGGCCAGCCGGCGCTTGAGCGAGGAGGTGTACCACTGCTCGTTGATGCCCTGGACGCTGAGCACCTCGTAGCCGCACTCGTCGAACATGCGCAGCGCGCTGGTCCGGGTGAAGAAGCGCAGGTGCGTCCGGTCGCGCACGCCGCAGGGCTCGTAGCGGAAGTCGCGGTCGTGGACCAGCGGCCAGATCGTGTCCAGATGCAGCAGATTGGGCAGCGAGGCGAGGACGACGCCGCCGGGGACGAGCAGCGGCGCGGCGTGGTTGAGCGCGGCCCACGGATCGGGCATGTGCTCGAGCACGTCGTTGAAGGAGATGGCGTCGAAATGCGCCTCCGGCAGCGTCAGCGAGGGGCCGAAGAAGCCCTGCATGACCCGGTCCAGGTGGGCGGTGGCGCGCTCCGCGGCGCCGGCGTCGGGCTCGACGCCCCAGACCTCGGTGCCGGGATGGGCCAGCTTGACGGCTTCCCCGAAGGCGCCGGTGTTGCAGCCGACATCCAGCAGGCGACGGCAGTCCTTCGGCAGAAAGGCCAGCATCTCGCGGCGCGCGGAGTGCGGATAGTCGAATCGGGACAAGGGACTGGCGGTACGGACAGCCGGCATGGAGATCTCCTCGGCGCCCGCCACGAGCACCGCGGCGGTGCGCGAAGCATAGTCAGGTGCAGGCCCCCTCGACATCCTTCTCTTGCGGGACAGGGAAGTCCCGGGCGCACGCCGTCATCAAATCGAAGAATAGGCCGCTCGCAGCGCTGGTTCCCTCCTGGCGCCGGCCGCGGCCGCGCGAGGCGCCGTTCCGGGTTCCGTGCTCACCGGGGACCGGTCGTCGTCACTGGTGCGGAAGACCGCCACAGCGCCGACCATCTCGGCGGCCTGCTGACTCATGCTGTCGGCGGCGGCCGCGCTTTCCTCGACCAAAGCGGCGTTCTGCTGCGTGGCGCGATCCATCTGGGTGATGGCCTCCCCGACCTGGGTGACACCGACGCTCTGCTCCGCACTGGCGACACTGATCTCGCCCACGATGTCGGACACGCGGCGGATCGCGCCGACGACCTCGGTCATCGTCGCGCCCGCCTGGTCGACCAGGCCGGTGCCCTGCTCGACGCGGGCGACGCTGTCGCCGATGAGCTGCTTGATCTCCTTGGCCGCGCCGGCGGACCGGCTGGCCAGGCTGCGCACCTCCGCGGCCACGACCGCGAAGCCGCGGCCCTGCTCGCCGGCCCGGGCAGCCTCGACCGCCGCGTTCAGCGCCAGGATGTTGGTCTGGAACGCGATGCCGTCGATGACGCCGATGATGTCGGCGATGCGGCGGCTGCTGTCGTTGATGCCGCGCATGGTCTCGACGACCTGTCCCACGACTTCGCCGCCGCGCGAGGCGACTTCGCTGGCATTGAGCGCCAGCTGGTTGGCCTCCCGGGCGTTGTCGGCGTTCTGGCGCACGGTCGCGCTCAGTTGTTCCATCGAGGCGGCGGTCTCCTCGATCGCGGAAGCCTGCTGCTCGGTGCGCGCGGAAAGATCGTTGTTGCCCTGCGCGATCTGGGTACTGGCGATCGCGATCTGTTCGGCCGAGCCGCGCACCTGGCCGATCAGGGTGACCAGCTGCGATTGCATGGCGCCCATCGAGGCGAGCACGCTGCCGGCGGGCGCGGGCAAGGCGCCATCGACCGGTCGCAGATCGCCTGCGGCAATGCGGTGAGCGGCGGCCGCGAGCTGTGCCGGCTCCGTGCCGAGCGCCGTCATCAGGCTCCGCGTGATCTGCCAGCCCAGGCCGGCGGCGACGACGACGGCGGCCAGACTGATCAGCGTCAACCACCGACGCTGCGCTTCACCTTGGGCGGTGAAGGCGGTGGCCACCTCGACACCGGCCTTGGCGGCGTAGTCGTTGTAATCCCGCACCGCTGTCAGCAATGCCGCCAGCAAGGGCCGGCAGTCGCGGGTCATGGCTTCCATCGCCTCATCGCGCTTGCCGGCGGCGGCCAGTTCGACGATGCGCGCGGCCACCGGACCGTAGCCGTCTTCGACCTGGACGATGCGACCCAGCAGTTCCCGCTCGCGGGGCGTGGCATCCGGCGCCGCGGCGACCGCGTCGCGCAGTTCACGCAGATGCAGACCGATCGCGGCATGCGCGTCGAGCGCCATCTTCTTCGACGCTTCCAGGTCGACCGCATCCTTCACGATGACCATGTCGCGCACGCCGATGGCGCGGCGGTTGGCGTCGATCCGGACGTCGAAGGCGAGTGCTTCGCGGTCGTTGATGCCGTGGAAGAAGGCGTCGAAGCGCCTGTTGGCGTCGGACAGGTTGCACAACGCGACGACGCTGACCAGCACCACCGTCGCGACCAGCGCGGTGAAAGCGAACGTCAGCTGCTTCTTGACCGAAAAACCGTTCATGGCCTGCCCCAGGAGTAGTTGCAAAGGAAAGGAAATGCCTGCCTGCACAGCAGCGCATTGCCCTCCTCAGTGATCCACTCCGGCCGACCGGTGCGAGAACTTTTCCCGCTTAGAACGAGGTCCAGTCGTCGTCGCCCGCCAGCACCGGCTCGGCCGGCGGCTTCGCCGGCGCGGCGGCGGGCCGGACCACGTGCAGGTCCGGCGCCGGCGCGGAACGCCGCCTCGGGG
>NZ_DASVNZ010000406.1:0-8816 GCF_036486225.1 Roseateles sp.
CTCTGCGGTGGCAGGCATCAAGGTCGATGTGCTCACGATTGCGCCACCTCGATCACCGGCGCGCCGGTCAGCGCGACGAGCTGCTGCGGCGTCATCAGGAACACGCCGTTCGGATGGCCGGCCGCAGCCCAGATCGCGTCGAAGCGGAACAGCTCCTGGTCGATGAACAGCTGCGGGTGGGCGCCCTCCTCCACCGGCTGGAAGCCCAGCGGCGACACGCCGCCGATCGAGAAACCGGTGCGTGCCTTCACGTAGTCGGCGTCGGCGCGACCGAGCTTGCCGGTGTGGGCTTCGAGCTTGCGCTCGTCGACGCGCTTGTCGCCGGAGGCGATCACCAGCACGGCGGCGCCGTCGGCCTTGCGCTTGAACACGACGCTCTTGGCGATCTGCCCCAGCGCGACGCCGAGGGCGTCGGCCGCCTCCTGCGAACTGCGCGCGGAGACCTCGAGCCAGCGCGGCTCGTGTTCGTGGGACAGCGCGCGCAAGGCGGCGCTCACGCGGAGGAAGCCGTCGGGGCGGACGGTGTCCGTCGCTGCGGAGGTCGCGGCGGTTGGTGCGGGAGAGGTCGTGTCGCTCATGCCGCGCATTGTGCCAAGGCCGTCGGCGCGCGATGGGCGCAGCGGCGCAAGACCGCAGCTCGCGCACATCGCCGTGGTGCGAAGGTATCGTGCGACGGTCCCCTTCCCGTCGGGAACGTCCGCATCACCGGAGATCGATTCGTGGAACTGCGCCAGTTGAGGTACCTGATCGGCGTCGCCGACGCCGGCAGCCTGCTGAAGGCGTCCAAGCTGCTGCATCTGGCGCAGCCGGCGCTGGGCCAGCACATCGTCGCGCTGGAGGAGGAACTCGGCGCGACGCTGTTCGTCCGCTCCAGCCGCGGCATGGCGCTGACCGACAACGGCCGCCGCTTCGTCGAACACGCGCGCAAGGTACTGGCCGAGCTCGAGGCCGCCAAGGCCTCGGTGCTGGCCGACGGACAGCACCTCACCGGCGAAGTGATCCTGGGCCTGCCCACGACCGTCGCGCTGGCGGCGACGGTGCCGCTGCTGCGCCTGGTGCGCGCGCGCCTGCCGCTGGTGCGGCTGCGCATCGTCGAAAGCCACAGCGGCTTCCTGCGCGAATGGCTGCAGACGGGGCGGCTGGAACTCAGCATCCTCTTCGAGGACCGACAGGAGCCGTGGCTGTCGCAACGGCAGCTGCTGACGGAACAACTGGTCCTCGTGGGTGCTGCGGGCGCCGCGGGCGCCGGAACACCGCCGATGGCGCGCGAGGTCCCGCTGCGCGAGCTGAGCCGCCTGCCCATGATCCTGCCCAACACCGAGCACGGCCTGCGGCGCATCATCGACGCCGCCTGCCGCGCCAACGGCGTCGACCTCGACGTCGTGGCCGAGATCGACTCGCTGCCCGCCGTGAAGACGGCGGTCGCCGCCGGCCTCGCGTACACGATCCTCTCGCCGGGCTCCGTCAGCGAAGAACTGCGACAGGGCCAGCTGCGCCAGGCCGTGATCCGGGATCCCGAGATCCGGCGGACCATCTGCAGCTGCTTCGCGCTGACCCGCTCGCCGGGGCCCGCGGCGCGCGCGGTGAGCGATCTCGTCGACGAGGTGATCCGGGAGCTGGTGCTGACCGGGCAGTGGCCGGCGACGCTGGCAGGTCAGCCGGTCCTGCCCTGAATCACCGCCCTCATCGCCCTCATCGCCCTCATCGCCCTCATCGCCCTCATCGCCCTCATCGCGTTCATCGCCCTCATCGCCCTCATCGCCCTCATCGCGTTCATCGTCCTGCGCTCATCGTCCCGCGCTCGCGGGCTTCGCCTTGGCATTGCGCAGGAAGAAGCCCAGCACCAGCAGAAGCACGAGCGCCTGCGCCGTCAGGCCGATCACCGACGGATAGATGCCCAGCAGTTCCAGGCGCGGCGCGGACAACGCACTCGGCGCGATCCAGCCCGCTTCCTGCAACGCGGCGACACCCTTGCCGGTCAGCACGACCGCCAGGACGGCCACCAGCCATGAGCTCACCGAGAAGAACGTGCCGATCGGCAGCCGCGCGCTGTAGCGCAGCAGGAGCACCGTGATCAGCACCAGGCCGAGCACGCCGACACCCAGACCTGCCAGGATCGCGCCGTCATTGCCCTGGCCCCACAGCGCCGCGTAGAACAGGATGGTCTCGAAGACCTCGCGGTACACCGCCACGAAGGCCAGCGCGAACATGAAGAAGGCGGAGCGGCGCCCCAGCGCCGCGGACATGCGCTCGCGCAGGTAGGCCTGCCATTGGCCGGCCACGCTCTTCTGATGCATCCAGACGCCGACGCTCAGCAGCACGACGGCGGCGAACAGGCTCGACAGTCCCTCGGTGACCTCGCGGTTGGCGCCGCTGATCGAGACCGCGTAGGTCGCGATGGCCCAGGTGACGCCGCCCGCGGCCAGTGCGCCGATCCAGCCGGCATGGACATACGGCAGCACGTCCGGACGTTTGGCCTGGCGAAGGAACGCGATCATCGCGACGACGACAAGCAGCGCCTCGATGCCTTCACGCAGGAGGATCGTCAGGCTGCCGAAGAACGCCGCCGTCGCATCGGCGCCGGAGGCCGCCAGCACGTGGTCCGCGTCGTTGAACAGTCCGTCGATGCGGGTCCCGGCCGCTTCGACTTCCGAAACCGGCGCCTGGGCCGCGATCAGCGAGCGGTACTGGCCCATGGCCACTTCGATCTGGTCCTTCAGCGCGCCCTCACGCGCAGCGAGCGCCTGCTCGTAGGGTTCGACGCCGTCCAGATAAGACGACAACGCGAGCTCGGCGGCCTCCTTGGGATGACCGGCCTTGAACGCAGCGACGCTCTCATGCAATCGCTCTCGCGCCAGGGTGAGGCGGTTCCCGCGAGGCGCGACCAGCGCCTCGGGATGCGCATGGAGGTAGGCCATCGTTGCGGTGGCCTGGTCTTCACCGAGCGAGGTGGCGAGTTCGGCTTCCGTGAGACGGACGAAGTGATCCATCCCGGTCACCTCGTCGCGGACCTTCTGCGACTCCTGCCAGAGTTGCTGCCCCTGCTCGCGCTGCTTGTCGTCGTGCGCGAAGGTGCCCAGATACATCGCCACCGCCCATCGATCCTCTTCGGAGAGCTGACCGAAGGCCGGCATCGCCGTTCCCGCGATCCCTTGGCTGGCCGCTTGGTACAGCGCGAACACGCTGCGCTGGCGCGCCCGCTCGTGGTTGGTGAACGCGATCGGCCGGGGATCGAGCTGCCTGGCCAACGGGCCGTCGCCGTTGCCCGACGCGCCGTGGCAGGCCGCGCAATTCGCCGCGTAGACCGAAGCGCCCAGCTTCAGGTCGGGCAGCGCCGTCGGCGCGAGCGGGACAGGGTAGACCGCGATCAGATGATTCGCCAAGGCCTTGGCCAGGCCGCCGACCTTGGCGACATCGGACTTGGCGGCGATCTCGGCCTGAAGGGCTTCGCTCTCGCGCAGCAGCGCGGCGCGTTCGGGCTTGTCCTCCAAGGCCGCGATCTTGTCGTGCGCGGTCTGCGCGAACTCGCGCATCTCGTCGTACTCGGACTGCGCCACGATCTTGCCGTCCTGCACCGCGCCCGCGTAGTCGACGGCCAGGTAGTCGAGGATCTGCCACACGCGCCGCACGTCGGCTTCCGCGGCGCTCGCCGTGCCGCCGGCAACCAGGCCGATGAAGAGCAGGCAAGCCGTGAAGAGCTTGCGCACGATCCGGAGGGCGGTTGGCGGATCGACGTGAGTGCGACTCATTGTTGTTCCCGAGCGAAAAAGTGGCCCGCCGTGCGGGCCCGAGGAATGCGTCAAGCGCGGGGAGCTCAAGAGCCGCCCCGCCGTCAGGAGCCCGAGTATGGCCGTCCGGGGCGGCGGAAGGTTTCAGCAAGCTTGCAAGGCTGGGCGATCGTGCGGGTCTTCGTCGGGATCTTCGTGGGGCGAGCGAGGCGACGCCGCTAGTCCGGATCCGGCTAGCGCCTAACCGACATCCGTATTTCCCAGCGACGGCGCGCGTCCGTAGGCTGCTTCCATGAAAGGAAGCGCCTCCATGAGTTCTGAGCAGTCCCTCCCCGACGAGCGCCAGCCGCTGTCGGACGTCCTCGTGATCGACCTGTCGCGGCTGGTGTCGGGCAACGTGCTGACGCATGTGCTCGCGGACCTCGGCGCCGCGGTCGTGAAGATCGAGTCGCCCGAACGCGGCGACGACCTGCGCGCCTGGCAGCGCCAGGGCGTCAGCACCTACTGGCTGGAGTACAGCCGCAACAAGGACAGCGTCGCGCTGGACCTGCGCTCGGACGAGGGCATGGCCTCGCTGCGATCGCTGATCGCGCGCGCCGACATCCTGGTCGAGAACTTCCGGCCCGGCACGCTGGAGAAGATGGGGCTGGGTTACGACGCGCTGCAGCGCTTGAATCCGAAGCTGATCGTGGTCCGCATCTCCGGCTGGGGCCAGACCGGCCCGTTCGCGAAGAAAGGCGGCTTCGGCTCGCTCATCGAGGCCATGAGCGGCTTCGCCGCGATGAACGGCCACGCGGACCGGCCGCCGGTGCTGCCGCCGTTCTCGCTCGCCGATTCAGTGGCCGGCTTGCATGGATCGACGGCCGCGCTCGCCGCGCTGCTTCGTCAGCGCGCGAATCCGTCGCCCACGGTCCAGGAGATCGATCTCTCGCTCTTCGAGCCGCTGTTCTCGATGCTCGGCCCGCAGGCCTCGGAATTCCAGCTCACCGGCCAGGCCACGCAGCGCTCCGGCAGCCGCTCGCCGACCCACGCGCCGCGCAACGTCTACGCGACCAAGGACGGACGCTGGGTCGCGTTGTCCGCCGGCATGGCGGGCACCTTGCAGCGCCTCTTCGCGGGCATCGGGCACCCCGACGCGTTGAAGGACGAACGCTTCGCCACGCATGAGGCGCGGCTCGCCAACATCGATGCGCTCGACGATCTGATCCAGGGGCACCTGTCGACGCTCACGCTCGCCGAGGCGCTGGCCTTCTTCGAGGATCGCGACATCACCGCCGGCGAGGTCTGCGACATCGAGGACCTGCTCACGCACCCCTACATCCAGGAGCGCGAGCTGCTGCTGGACACGCCCACGCCGGACGGGCGCACGGTGTCCGTGCACGCCGTGCCGTTCAAGATCAACGGCGCGCGGCCGCCCGTGCGCCGGCCCGCGCCGGCCCTCGGCCAGGACAACGACAAGTGGTTGAAGGATCAATGATGAGCGGCCGCGCCTATCACCCCTATCGCTCCTACCTCTTCGTCCCGGCCGACAACGAACGCCTGCTGCAGAGCGCGTTGAACAAGACGCCCGACGTCGTGATCCTGGACCTCGAGGACGGCGTGCATCCGAGCCGGAAGGCGGCCGCCCGCGCCGGCGTGGCGTCCGCGATCGACCGCGTGCATGCCGGGGGCAAGGTCGCCGCGGTGCGGATCAACGGCTCGCTGAATACCGCCGTCGACGACCTGCGCGCCGCCGTGTCACCGGGGCTGCGCCTGCTGGTGCTGCCAAAGGTCGAGCATGCGCGCGATGTGCAGTTGCTGGCCGGCATCGTCGACGACCTCGAACGTGCGGCGGGCCTGCCTGCGGGCGAGGTCCGCTTCCTGCTCCAGATCGAGTCCGCCGCGGCGCTGCCGAGGCTCCACGACATCGCGGCCGCGTCGCCGCGCGTGCATTCGATGATGCTTGGCAGCGAGGATTTCTCGCTCGATGTCGGCGGCCTGCCGACACCACAGGCGCTGCTCACGCCCAGCCTGATGGTGCTGTATGCGGCACGCGCGGCCGGCGTGCTGCCGGTGGGCTTCGTCGGCTCCATCGCCAACCTCGGCAGCGTCGAGGAATTCGAGGGTCTTCTGCAGGAGGCCCGCATGCTCGGCTTCCGCGGCGCGGTGGTCGTGCATCCGAAATTCGTCGATGCGATCAACGCCTGCTACACGCCCACGCCCGAGCAGATCGCCCAGGCGCGCGCGATCGTCGCGGCCTTCGACGTCGCGGATCGCGACGGACTCGGCGCGACCAAGCTCGGCGATCTGATGATCGACAAGCCCGTGGTGCTGCGCGCGAAGGCCCTGCTCATCGAGGCCGGGCTCGATCCCGCCGGTGAGGGCTGAATGCCCTCGCCTGACGACTTTCAAAGACAATAACAGGAGACAAGGTCATGCTGACGAAACGAGAGTTCTGCGCCTTCACGGCGCTCAGCGCGGTCCTGCCCGCGGCACGCGCGCAGGGGTATCCCGGCAAGCCGGTCACCATCGTCGTGCCGCAGGCCCCGGGCGGGACGAACGATGCGGTGGGCCGCATCCTGGCGCAGAAGCTCACCGAGAAATACGGGCAGGTCTTCAACATCGACAACCGCGCCGGCGCGGGCGGCAACATCGGCACGGAACTCGCCTCCCGCGCGCCCAAGGACGGCTACACGCTGCTGCTGACGATCAGCAGCACACAGGCGATCAACCCCGCGCTGTACCGGCGCACCGGCTTCGACCCGGTGAAGGACTTCGATCCCATCGCGCCGATCGGTGTCGTGCCCAACGTGCTGGTCGTTCATCCAAGTTTCCCGGCCAGGGACCTCAAGGGCTTCATCGCCGCGGCGAAGGCGAAGAGCCCGTCCTACCAGTACGCCTCGGCGGGCAACGGCTCGCTGAACCACCTGCTGGGCGAGATGCTCAACCGCTCCGCCGGACTGCAGCTCGAGCACGTGCCGTACAAGGGCGTCGGGCCGGCGTTGACCGACATGCTGGGCGGTCAGGTGAGCGTCGGTTTCGCGAGCCTGCCGTCCTGCCTCGAGTTCGTGCGCGCCGGCAAGCTGGTCGCGCTGGGCGTGAGTTCGCCCAAACGGTCCTCGGCGCTGCCCGACGTGCCCGCGATCGGCGAGGTCATCTCGGGATTCGCGGGCGAACTCTGGGTCGGACTGTTCGCGCTCCATGGCACGCCCGACGCCATCACGAAGCAGTTGGCCGACGACGTGACCCTGGTGATGAACGCGCCCGACGCGCTCGCCAAGCTCAAGGCCTTGGGCGTGGAGCCGCTCAGCGGCGGACCGACCGCGCTGGCGGCGATGCTCAAGCAGGACATCGCCCGATGGGAGCCGATCGTGAAGGCGTCAGGGGCGCGCGTGGACTGAGACGGCAACTGCGGCGGGACTCGATGCGAAGCGAGTCGATGCGAGTGGCGTTCATCCGGATTAGGGCGAGCGCTCTCCTGCGACGCGCGGCCTTGCGTTATGGTCCGCGCCCATGACCGACGTGAAGAGCCCTTTCGAGCCCGAGTTCACCACCGCGCTGTGCGAGATCTTCGAGCAGCTGATCACCTTCAACCAGGTGCTCGGCGTGAAGATCGACGAACTGCAGCACGAGATCGTGCGGGCGCACATCCCCATGCGGCCGGAGCTGGTCGGGCACTACGCCCACAACCGGCTGCACGGCGGTGTGATCAGCGCGACGCTCGATTCGATGGGCGGCCTGGCGGTGATGGCGGCCATCGGCGCACGCCACCTCGATGAACCGCCGCAGCAGCGGCTGCAGCGCTTCGCCAAGCTCGGCACCATCGACCTGCGCGTGGACTATCTGCGTCCGGCGATCGGCGCGCTGTTCCGCTGCGAGGCCGAAGTGATGCGGCTGGGCAGCCGCGTCGCCAACACGCGCATGGCCTTCACCGATGAACAGGGACGTTTGCTGGCAACGGGGGCAGCGGCGTACATCGTCTCGTGACCTACACCGCGCTGATCCGATAGGCACATCGCCGCGCGCCGGCGAGCAGATGCTCGGTGCGCTCGATGGTGAGGCCAGGCCCCAGGCAGCGCTCGAACAGCGCCAGCTCCGAGCGGCAGAAGCCCTGACAGCTCTGCGCGGCCGCGCAGATCGGACAGTGATCTTCCACCAGCAGCCAGTCCTTGCCGACGCGCTCGGCGCGCGCCATGTAGCCCTCTTCGGCGCGCAGCCGCGCGAGCTCGCGCACGCGGTCGCCGGTCGTCCGGCACCGATCGATCGCCGCGCGGTAGCGCAGCTCGCTGTCACGCTCACGGGCGAGGATCAGTTGATCCAGCCCCGCTTCGCCGAAGACCGCGCGCGCCTGCTGGATCAGCTGCACCGTGAGGTCGGCATGCCGATCCGGAAACCGCCCATGCCCCGCCGCCGTCAGCGACCACAGCTTGCGCGGCCGTCCGGCCTCGCCGCGCTGGTCGTCCTGCGCCTCGACCAAGCCCTGCCCCGCCAGCCGCGCGAGCAGCTTGTGCGCGCCCATCGGCGTGATGGCGACGGTCGCGGCCAGCGCCGCCGCCGCTTGCGGGCCGCGGCTCTTGAGCTCGAACAGCAGCCGGTCCTCGTTGCCCTGGCTCATGAATGGCGCCTCGCGAAACGGATGAAGCCGATCGCCGCTCCCAGACACATCGCCCCGCCCAGCAGCATGATCCAGCGCGCCGACAGCATGCCCAGCGCGCCGCCGATCAGCGCGATCAAGGTGTTGGACAGGCAGAACACCGTCGTCAGCAGGCCCATCACGCGGCCTTGGCCATACGCCGCGAAGCGGTCCGACATCCAGGCCGGCATCAGCGCGTTGTAGAACGACAGCGGAATGCCCAGCAACGGGATCAAGGCCAGACCCATCCACGAGGGCGCCAGGCTCAGCGCCAGCAACCCGATGGCCGCGACGACCGCGAAACGCGCCGCCCGGTGCAGCGGCGTCGGCCCCGAACCGATGCGTGCCGCGAAGATGCTGGCCGCCGTCATCGCCGCGCATTGCACCGCCGTGACCAGCGCGATCCCGCGGCTGTCCAGGCCCGCCTGCTGCAGCATCCACAGCGGCGCGAATTCATACAGCGCGTTGACGCCCAG
>NZ_DASVNZ010000016.1:0-19377 GCF_036486225.1 Roseateles sp.
ACCGGGTCGGTCGGGATCTCCAATGCGCGCATGCCCAGGCGCTCGATGGCGTGCAGCATCGCGTAGAAGGTGGGCGTCTCGACGGCGACCACGTCGCCGGGCTTGGCCACGGCCTGCAGGCAGAGGTTGAGCGCCTCGGTCGCGCCCATCGTGACGAGGATCTCGGCCGGATCGACGGCCTGGCCCTTGTCGAGGTAACGCCGGGCGATCTGCCGGATCAGCAGCGGATGCCCGGGCGGCAGCGCGTCCTTGAGCGAACGCAGCGCCGGGTCCTGCCCGGCGGCGAAGGCGTAGCGGTTGAGCTTCTCGAACGGGAAGCTGCCGGTATCCGGATACGGCGAGCCGAGCGGGACCGCGTCGTGCGCGGCGATCGAGCGCAGCGTGGACAGCACCAGCCGGCTGACGTCGACCGAAGACGAGACGGCGATCGGCCGCGGCGTGGACGGCGCGTCGACATCGGCATCGCCCCCCTTGAGCTGCACGTAGTAGCCCGACTGCGGCTTGCTGACGATGAGGCCGCGGCTCTCGAGCAGCACGTAGGCGCGGATGACGGTGGTGACGCTGAGCTGGCGCTGCTTGCTGGTCTCGCGCACGGACTGGAGACGGTCGCCATGGCGGAAGACGCCGCCGCGGATCTGGCGTTCGATGTCGTCGGCGAGCGTCTCGTAGAGCTTCATGAAGCGCGGTTCAGATCATCCATCACAGGTTTCGGTGGGTGCTCTAGTTTATGAGCGGCGTGGCGGCGCAGCTGCGAATGGCTGGCTCCCCTACGAGCTGTCGCTGGAATTTGAGTGCGTCTATTGCGGCGATTTCGGAGCATTGGAGTCCCGCCTCTGCGAGGTGCTCGGCTCCGCAGAGGCTGGGAAGGCGATTCGCGATCTGATGCATTGAAGCCCTTTGACGGGGCCCCAAAAGACGAAGGCGGACATCCTTTCGAATGTCCGCCTTACCCATTGACGTCCGGCTTGCGCCTCTGCGGATCCACCACCAAGAAACCCTGGACCGCATGAACGAAAGAATACGCAGCAGCCGATGGGCTCGAAAGGCGGGTTCTCCCCAGCGCGGCTTCGGCGGATCACTGATGCGCCTGTGAGGCGATGCCCTACGCGGCCACCCCGCGCATCCACGCGCCGTCGTTCCCCTTCACGCGCCGGGCGACTTCAGCAGCCGGTACAGCGTGTTGCGCCCGATGCCGAGTCGCCGCGCGGCCGCAGAGTGGTTGCCATCGCACTCGTCGAGGACTCGCCGCGCATGCGCCCGCGACTGGTCCCGCAGCATCGCCGGCGCGACCTCCGCCGGAGCGGCCCGCTGCGACGGCGCGCCTGATCGGGACGTCGATGCGTTCGACGTCCGCGTCGGCGGCGGTACGAGCACCGGGATGGCTATCGGCTCGTTCTGATCCAGCTCCTCGACGAGGTCGTCCGGCAGATGACCGCGCCGGATCATGGACTCGCCCGGCTCCATCAACGCGCAAGCGATGCGCAATGCCTGCTCCAGCTGGCGCACGTTGCCGGGCCAGCGATAGGCGCTCAGCTCCCGCGCGAGCGTCGGATCGAGGACCACGCGCCGCGTCGGTTCCAGCGCCGCCAGCAGACACGCCACAAGCACCGGCAAGTCCTGGCGCTCCCGCAGCGGCGGCAGGCACAAGGTCAGGCCGTTGAGCCGGTAATACAGGTCCTCGCGGAACAGCCCTTGCGCGACCAGCGGCCGCAGCGGACGGTGACTCGCGCCGATCAGCTGGAAGTCCACCTGCACCGACGGCCCTCCACCCAGCGGCTGCACCTGGCGGTCCTGCAGCACGCGCAGCAGGCGCGCCTGCAAGGGCAGCGGCATGTCGCCGATCTCGTCGAGGAACAGGGTCCCGCCATGCGCCTCGCGCAGACGCCCCTGCGCGCCTTCGCGCGATGCGCCGGTGAAGGCACCGGGCCGGTAGCCGAAGAGCTCGGCCTCGATCAGCGTCTCCGGCAACGCCGCGCAGTTCACCGCGACGTAAGGCCGGTCGCGGCGAGGACCGCTGTCATGCACCGCGCGTGCAAACAGGTCTTTGCCGACACCCGACTCTCCCTGCAGCAGCAGCGGGATCGGCTTGTCGAGCACACGCCGTGCGCGCAGTACCGCCTGGTGCATCGCGGCGTCGCCGAGGTCCAGCGCCTGCAAGGCATCCGTCGCGTCGACGATCCTCGCGCCCGACTCCGAGTTCAAGTTCGTGCTCGGGATCGTCGTGCTCGTGCTCGCGTTGAGGTCGGCGATCGGCGACGCCGGGCGTCGCCACCCCCGCGGCGCATCCAGCCGCAACCACAGCGACGGCGCGTCCTCGCGATGCAGCAGCCGGGCGCCCTCTCCGTCCTGCCTCGCCCAGTCCATCAGCGCCGCCCACCGCAGTGGCAGCACCGACTCCAGCGGGCTCGGCCGCGCCGCGTCCGCGCCGAGCCACGCCTGCGCCGCCGCGTTGCAGCCGAGGATCCATCCGTCCTCGCTCAGCGCGAGCAGGCCTTCGGTCGGCGTTCCCAAGCCCTCCGGCTGGACGTGGATCTGCAAGCGCAGTCCATCCGCGTGTCGTGTCTGGAACAAGCGGTGCTCGACCATCCGCGCCGCGGATCGCACCAGCGCCAGCGTGTGGCGCTGGAAGCCGCGCTGCTCGCCGGAGATGTCCAGCACACCCAGCACCCGGCCTTGCGGATCGCGGATCGGCGCCGCCGTGCAGCTGAGGAAGGCGTTGCGCTCCAGGAAGTGCTCGCCACCGAGCACCGCCACCGGCCGCTGCTCCGCCAGCGCCGTGCCGATCGCGTTCGTGCCGCGCCAGCGCTCGTCCCAGATCGCGCCGGGCCTCAGCGCGACCCGCTGTGCACGGTCGACGAAACGGCCGTCGCCGAGTGCGCCCAGCAGCAGGCCCTGCGCATCGGCCAGGATCACCAGGCCGTCGCCATCGCCGGTCTGTGCGAAGAGGTCCTCCATCACCGGTCGCGCATGGGCGACCAGCTCATGCTGGCGCTCCAGCGCGCGTCGCAGTTGGGCGCCGGACGCATGCGGCGCGCCGGGCGGTCGGCCGACGGGGCTCAGGCCGAAATCACGGCTGCGCAGCCAGCTGCGGCTCAGCCCTTCGTCGAGCGTCTCGAGGCTCAGCCGCCCCGTGTCCAGCAGCTCTCGCCGCGCCGCGCGCAGCAGTCGCGGCGCCAATGCGGCGCCGCCCGGTGTTTTCACCATGCCGTTGTCTCCTTGGGTGTTCCATTTCGGAACACCTGTCCCGCCGTCGAGGCGTGTGGTCCAGGCTGGAGCGATCCTGACCAATTCGGACCGCGATGGGAAGAGGCTTTCCGCCCGGCAAGCAGGGTCTTGCGCGCGAAGCCCGCGCTGGCACGGCCCATGCAATGAGCTTCCCGGCGTCCCTTCGCCTCAACTACACGGAGACAACACCATGATCTACGCCAAGCCCAACGCGGCCGGCGCGCCGCTGGAGTTCAAGAAGCGCTACGACAACTTCATCGGCGGCCAGTGGACGGCGCCGCGCGACGGCCAGTATTTCGACGTGATCACGCCCATCACCGGGCAGGTCTTCACGCAGGCGGCGCGCTCGACCGCCGCCGACATCGACCTGGCGCTGGATGCCGCGCACGCCGCCTCGGAAAAGTGGGGCGCCACGCCCGCCGCCGAGCGCGCCAACGTGCTGCTGCGCATCGCCGACCGCATCGAGCAGAACCTGGAGCTGCTCGCCTACGCCGAGACCGTCGACAACGGCAAGCCGATGCGCGAGACGCTGAACGCCGACCTGCCGCTGGCGGTCGACCACTTCCGCTACTTCGCCGGCTGCCTGAGGGCGCAGGAAGGCGGCCTCAGCGAGATCGACGCCAACACCATCGCGTACCACTTCCACGAGCCGCTGGGCGTGGTCGGTCAGATCATCCCTTGGAACTTCCCGATCCTGATGGCCGCCTGGAAGCTGGCGCCGGCGATCGGCGCGGGCAACGCGGTCGTGCTCAAGCCGGCCGAGTCGACACCGGTCAGCATCCTGGTCATGGCGGAGCTCATCGCCGATCTGCTGCCGCCTGGCGTGCTCAACATCGTCAACGGCTACGGCAAGGAAGCGGGCATGCCGCTGGCGCAGAGCAAGCGCATCGGGAAGATCGCGTTCACCGGTTCGACCGCCACGGGTCGTGTCATCGCCCAGGCGGCGGCGACCAACCTGATCCCGGCCACGCTGGAGCTCGGCGGCAAGAGCCCGAACGTCTTCTTCCCCGACATCGCCGCGCAGGACGACGACCTGTTCGACAAGGCGATCGAAGGCCTGGTGCTGTTCGCGTTCAACCAGGGCGAGGTCTGCACCTGCCCGTCCCGCGCGCTGATCCATGAATCGATCTACGACAAGTTCATCGCGCGGGCGATCGACCGCGTGAAGGCGATCAAGCAGGGCAACCCGCTGGACACCGAGACGATGATGGGCGCGCAGGCCTCGTCGATGCAGCTGGACAAGATCCTGTCCTACCTCGAGATCGGCAAGCAGGAAGGCGCGCAGTGCCTCATCGGCGGCGGACGCGCGCAGCTGGGTGGCGATCTGGCGGGTGGCTACTACATCGAGCCGACGCTGTTCAAGGGCACCAACGACATGCGGATCTTCCGCGAGGAGATCTTCGGACCGGTGCTCGCGGTGACGACCTTCAAGACGGAGGAAGAGGCGCTGCGCATCGCCAACGACACGCCGTACGGACTGGGTGCGGGCGTGTGGTCGCGCGACATCAACACGGCCTTCCGCATGGGCAAGGGCATCAAGGCCGGCCGCGTGTGGACGAATTGCTATCACGCCTATCCGGCGCACGCGACCTTCGGCGGCTACAAGGAATCCGGCATCGGTCGCGAGACCCACAAGATGATGCTGGACCACTACCAGCAGACGAAGAATCTGCTGGTGAGCTACTCGCAGAAGAAGTTGGGTTTCTTCTAACTCATCCGAAACACGGCCACTGCCTGCACCAGCTGCGTCGCCTGTTTCTCGAGTGAATCGCTCGCCCCGGCGGACCGCTGCACCAGTGCGGCGTTCTGTTGGGTCGTCCGATCGAGTTCACTGACGGCCTGACTCACCTGGGCGATGCCCGTCGCCTGCTCGCGCGTCGCATTGCCGATGGTCGAGATCAGCGCCGAGACGCTCCTGACCTGCTGGACGATCTCATGCATCGCCTTGCTGGCCTCGTCGACCTGACGTCCGCCGGCCTCCACGCGCTCGACGCTTTCCCCGATCAGCTGCTTGATCTCCTTGGCCGCCGCCGCGCTGCGTTGCGCCAGCGATCGCACCTCGCTCGCGACCACCGCGAACCCGCGTCCCTGCTCGCCCGCCCGCGCGGCCTCGACCGCCGCGTTCAACGCCAGGATGTTGGTCTGGAAGGCGATCCCGTCGATGACGCCGATGATGTCGCCGATCCGCTTGCTGGACGTCGTGATGCCGACCATGGTCTCGTTGACGTTGCGGACCACCTCGCCGCCCTGTGCCGCCGCCACGCTCGCGCCCTGCGCGAGGTCTTCGGCCTGCCGGGCCGCGTCCGCGTTGCTGCGCACGGTGGCGCTCATCTCCTCCATCGACGCGGCCGTCTGCTGCAGGCTGGCCGAGGCCTGCTCCGTCCGCGCGCTGATCTCGTTGTTGCCGCTGAGGATGTCCCCGCTGGACGAGCGCACCGTCACCACCTGCGCCGCGACGTCGTCGATCACCCAGCGGAACATCAGCCCCAGCTGGTTGAGCGAGCGCAGCGCCATGCCGATCTCGTCGACGCGGTCCATCTGGAGCGGGTCACGCGTGTCGCCGCTGGCGACGCGCTTCGCATGCCGCGCGAGCGACTCCATCGGCGCCACGACCTGCGCCTCCATGAACCACATCGCCAGCAGCGAGACGACCACGAAGGCGCCTATCCACATCGCCGCGGCGGTGAACGAGTCGGCGCTCATCCACTCGGAGCCGATCGCCGCGACGGTCAGGGCCAGCACCGGCAGGCGCACCCGCCAGCGCACCGGCATGGTCTTGAGCATCGACGTCCACGCCATCGCGCCCTGGCGCACCACGACGCCCTTGTGGATGCGCAGGTGCTTCGCGCGTCCCTCGCGCATGTCGGCGTACAGGCGCTCCGCACCGGCAATCTCCTCGGCCGACGGCCGCGTGCGCACCGACATGTAGGCCACTGGTTGCCCGTTGCGCATCACCGGCGTCGCGTTCGCGCGGACCCAGTAATGGTCGCCGTTCTTGCGCCGGTTCTTCACCAGCCCGGTCCAGGACTCGCCGCCCTGCAGCGTCTGCCACATGTCGCCGAAGGCTTCGGGCGGCATGTCGGGGTGCCGGACGATGTTGTGGGGCTGGCCGAGCAGTTCCTCGGTCGCGAAGCCGCTGGCTTCGACGAAGGCCTCGTTGGCGTAGGTGACCCGGCTCTTGGTGTCCGTCGTGGACATCAGCGTCGCGTCGGCGGGGAAGTCGTACTGGCGCTGGGTGACGGGCAAGTTCTTCCGCATGGCGTCCTCCTTGACTGTTTGATGCGGCGCACTCCCCGCCGAGTCCGGTCTGTGGGAGCGAGTGAAGGGTATGCAAAGTTCGCTAATCGCGCGAGTCCCTTGCAAGCCCGCCAGTGAGGATAAACAAATGTCTGTTTTAAGGACATGTGTTTGCATCAAGGATGGAGGCTCTCTAGAATCCGCCGCCATGACGCCCCCCAAGGACCTCTCCTCGAAGGAACAGCTGCTGTCGCTGGTCGAAGCCAACCCCTTCATCGGCCAGCAGGAACTGGCGGACCAGCTGGGCCTGTCGCGCTCCGCCGTGGCGGGCCATCTGGGGCAATTGACCCGCGAAGGCCGCATCCTCGGCCGCGCCTACGTGCTGCCGCAGCGCCAGCCCATCGTCTGCATCGGCGGCACGAACCTGGACCGCAAGCTGCGCGCCGTCGGCCCGCTGCGGATGGGCAGCTCGAATCCGGCGCGCCAGCATGAATCGGCCGGCGGCGTCGCCCGCAACATCGCGGAGAACCTGGGGCGCCTCGGCCTGCCGGTGCATCTGCTGACCGCCGTCGGCCGCGATGCCGCGGGACAGACGCTGCTGGCGCAGCTGCAGGGACTCGGCGTGGATTGCGCGGGTTGCCTGCAGGCCGCGGACGCGGCGACGGGCAGCTACACGGCGGTGCTGGACCCCGACGGCGAACTGGTGCTGGCGCTCGCCCACATGGAATTGACCGACCGGCTCGACCCCGCCTTCCTGAGACAGACCGCGCCGCAGCGTGCGCCGGCGCGCTGGCTGGTCGCCGACCTGAACCTGCCGCGAGAGACGCTCGACGAGCTGCGCGCCGAAGCGCGCTTGCGCGGCCAGCGCCTGCTGCTGGTGGCCGTGTCGGAGCCGAAGATGACCCGGCTCGGCGCCGACCTGCGCGGGGTCGAGCTGCTGGTGCTGAATCGCGGCGAACTGCAGGCGCTCGTGGGCCGGGCCCTGGCCGATGACGCCGCCTTGCGCGCCGCCTGGCGATCCCTGCACGAAGCCGGGCTGCAACGGCTCGTGATGAGCGACGGCCCGCAGGGCGTGCGCTTCTCCGACGGCGACGACCTGGTCCTGCTCCCGCCGCCGGCGCTGGATCCCGCCTCGATCCGGGAAGTCACCGGCGCCGGCGATGCGATGACCGCCGGCATCGCCGCCGCACTGCACCGCGACCCCGACGACCTGCGCGCCGCCTGCGCGCTCGGCCTTCGGCTGGCAGCGCTGACGCTGCAGAGCGACGCCACCGTCAGCGAGGCGCTGAGCCCGGCGCTGCTCGTCTGATCGACACCTCCGAACACGAAAGCACTTCATGAACACGCAAGACCTGATCGACCAGAACCTCCTCGACTTCTCGCCCGAAGTGGCCGCGGCGCGCGCCGAAGGCCGTCCGCTGGTGGCGCTGGAGTCCACGATCATTTCGCACGGCATGCCGTATCCGCAGAACGTGCAGACCGCGCGCGAGGTCGAGGCCATCGTGCGCGAGCATGGCGCCGTGCCGGCGACGATCGCGGTGCTGGACGGGAAGATCCGCGTCGGGCTGAACGACGCGCAGCTGGAGCTGCTCGGTCAGTCCCCGGACGCAATGAAGCTCAGCCGCCGCGACCTGCCCTTCGCGCTGGCGACGGGCCGCGTCGGCGCCACCACGGTGGCCGCGACGATGATCTGCGCACGCCTGGCCGGCATCGAGGTCTTCGTCACCGGCGGCATCGGCGGCGTGCACCGCGGCGCGGAGACCTCCTTCGACATCTCGGCCGACCTGCAGGAACTGGCCCGCACGCCGGTGGCCGTGGTCTGCGCGGGCGCGAAGAGCATCCTCGACCTGGCGCTGACGCTGGAATACCTGGAGACGCACGGCGTGCCGGTGCTGTCGGTGGGTCAGGAGAATTTCGCCGCGTTCTACACGCGCGACAGCGGGTTGAAGGCGGACTTCCGCATCGACGCGCCGGCGGATCAGGCGCGGTTCCTGCGCACGAAGTGGGCACTCGGGTTGAACGGCGGCGCGGTGATCAGCAACCCGGTGCCGGCCGTGCATGAAATGCCACAGGCCGTCATCGACGGCTTCGTCGAGCAGGCGCTCCAGGAAGCCGCCACGCAGGGCATCAGCGGCAAGGCGGTCACGCCCTACCTGCTCGCCCGCATCAAGGACCTCAGCGGCGGCGCCAGCCTGGCCACCAACATCGCCCTCGTGAAGCACAACGCCGTCGTCGGCGCGGCGCTCGCCAGGGCCCTCGCACGCTGACGGCCGCTGGCCCTCACCCTCTCCCGCAAGCGGGAGAGGGAGTCCGACCGGCGTCCTTCTCCCGCCTCCCCACCCTTCCGGAAACGCTCGTTCACGCTCCAATCGCACAGGTTTTCCTCCCGCTCGCGCAGGATTAACCTGAACGAAACAATCATCGAAAGGACCGGACTTAACCTTCCGCGCCCTCAGGGAGCTTTGCAACGCGCTCCCTGGATGACTGTCGTTGGAGAACGTGTTCATGCGCCGCAAGCCCCTTGTCCTGTCCTTGATCGTCGTCCTGCTCGTCGCGGGCGGGGGCTGGTGGTGGAAGTCGCGCGCCGCCTCCCGTGACGGCGGCGAGGCCGGCCCTGCCGCCGCGGCCCGAGGCGCCTCCGGTCCCGCCGGCACCCAGACCGTCGGCGTCGTCACCGCGCAGCGCCGCGACGTGCCGGTCACCGTCGAGGCCTCCGGCACCGTCACCCCGATCAACCAGGTCGACCTGCGCGCCCAGACCACCTCGACCATCCGCGACGTGCTGGTCCACGACGGCCAGACCGTCACCAAGGGTCAGGTCCTGTTCCGCTTCGACGAACGCGCGGACCGCGCCAACCTCGACAAGGCGAAGGCCCAGCTCGCCCGCGACAAGGCCGCCCTCGGCGACCTGCAGCGCCAGTACGAACGCGCCAAGGACCTGCTCGCCCAGAACTTCGTCGCGCAGAGCGCCGTCGACACCGCGCTGGCCGGCCTGCAGGGCGGCCGCAGTCTGGTCGACGCGGACGCCGCCGCCGTCGAATCCGCGTCCGTCGCGCTCAGCTACAACGAGATCCGCGCGCCCTTCGCCGGCCGCGCCGGCGCCGTGAACGTCTGGCCCGGCAGCCTGGTCCAGGCCAGCGCCACCGGCACGCCGCTGGTCAACATCGTCCAGATCGATCCGATCGCCATCAGCTTCAACCTGCCCGAGACCGAGCTCGCCCCCGTGCTCGACGCGATGCGCCCCGGCGCCACCGGCGCCCAGGTCACGCCGCCCGAGGTCCAGGTCGTGCTGCCGTCGATCGAAGGCGGTCCCTCACGAAAGGACGGCAAGGACAGCAAGGGCGGCAAGCCGGTCGACTCCGTGGCCCGCGGCAAGCTGACCTTCGTCGACAACCTCGTGGACGCGACCACCGGCACAATCAAGCTGAAGGCCGAGTTCACCAACGACGCGCAGAAGCTCTGGCCCGGCCAGTACCTGCGCGTGCGCATGACGCTGCGCAGCATGAAGGACGCCATCGTGATCCCGCAGGCCGCGATCATCCTGCGCGGCAACGACCGCCAGGTCTACGTCGTCGGCCCCGACAAGACCGCCCAGCTCAAGCCGGTGAAGCTGCGCTACACCTTCGGCGAGATGGCCGTGGTCGATGGTGTCGACGCCGGCGCGACCGTGGTGCTGGATGGCAAGCAGAACCTGCGCCCCGGCACGCCGCTGCGCACGCAGCCCGCCGCCGTCGATCCGGCCGCCGCCGCGCGCCTGGCCGCGGCCTCGGCGGCTGCTGGAGGAGGCGCCTCCGCCACCGACGTCGCCGCTCCCTGATCCCGGCCTTCCGGCCCCCGCCTTCGACGCTTCGAAGCCTCCCGCCCCACGGAAGCTGCCATGAATCTCACCGAACTCTTCATCCGCCGGCCGGTCATGACCGTGCTGCTGAACGTGGCGCTGGTCGTCGCCGGCATCGCCGCCTGGAGCCGCATCCCGGTCGCCGCGCTGCCCAGCTTCAACACGCCGGTCATCAACGTGCAGGCCGTGCTGCCCGGCGCCAGCCCCGAGACGATGGCGTCGTCCGTCGCGTTGCCGCTGGAGAAGCAGTTCTCCACCATCGCCGGCATCACGACGATCTCCTCGACCAACACGCTGGGCAACAGCTCGCTGACGCTGGAGTTCGACTCCGCGCGCGACATCGACGCCGCCGCGGTCGACGTGCAGGCCGCGTTGTTCCGCTCGCTGCGCGCGCTGCCGGTCGAGATGACGACCCCGCCGTCCTACCGCAAGGTCAACCCGGCCGACGCGCCGGTGCTGCTGGTGGCGCTGACCTCGCCGTCGATCAACCTGTCCGAGCTCAACGATTACGCCGAGAACCTGATCACCCCCAGCCTGTCGACCATCGACGGCGTGGCGCAGGTCTCCATCTACGGCCAGAAGCGCTTCGCGGTCCGCATCAAGGCGCGCAACGAGCTACTCCAGCAGCGCAACATCACGCTTGACGAGCTGCAGGCGGCCGTCAAGGGCGCCAACGCCAACACCCCCGTCGGCACGCTGGACGGCGCGCGCCAGACGCTGACCATCCAGGCCAACAAGCAGCTGCGCGACGCCAACGCCTTCGGGGGCATCGTCGTGGCCACGCGCAACGGCGCTCCGGTGTTCCTGCGCGAGGTCGCCGACGTCGAGGACAGCTACGAGACCGTCAAGTCCTTCTCCAACTTCAACGGCGAGCGCTCCATCGTGCTGGCCGTGCAGCGCCAGCCCGACGCCAACACCGTCAAGGTCGTCGACGCGGTCAAGGCGATGCTGCCGCGCTTCGCCGCGCAGCTGCCGGCCTCGGTGCAGATGAGCACGCTCAACGACCGCTCGGTGTCCATCCGCGAAGGCCTGCACGACGTCTACTTCACCCTCGCGCTGACGGTGGCGCTGGTCGTGATGGTGATCTTCCTGTTCCTGCGCCGCATGGTCGCGACGCTGATCCCGACGCTGTCGCTGCCGATCTCGCTGATCGGCGCGGTGACGCTGCTGTTCGCGCTGGGCTACAGCCTGGACAACATCTCGCTGCTCGGGATCACGCTGGCCGTGGGCCTGGTCGTCGACGACGCGATCGTGATGCTGGAGAACATCTACCGCCACGTCGAGGACGGCATGGCGCCCTTCGACGCCGCCATCCGCGGCGCGCGCGAGATGGCCTTCACCATCATGTCGATCTCGATCTCGCTGATCGCCGTGCTGATCCCGATCTTCTTCATGCCGGGCGTGATCGGGCTGCTGTTCCACGAGTTCGCCGTCGTCGTGTCGCTGGCGATCGGCGTGTCGGCCGGCGTGTCGCTGACCTTGGTGCCCATGCTCTGCAGCCGCTTCCTGAGCAGCCATCACGAGGTCGAGGAGAACGCCCTCGGCCGCACTTTCGAAGCCGGCTTCGGCTGGGTGCTGAACAAGTACACGGCCTCGCTGGACTGGGCGCTCGCGCGCCGCTGGGTCGTCGGCGTGGTGGCGCTGGCCACCTTCATCGCCAGCGCGTGGCTGTGGATCGTCATCCCCAAGGGCTTCTTCCCGGAAGAGGACATCGGCCAGATCCAGGCCAGCACCGAAGCGTCCGAGGACATTTCCTTCGCCGCGATGACGGTCCTGCAGGAACGCGTCGCGCAGATCGTGCAGGACGATCCGTCGGTGTCGTCGGTGTCCGCCGCGGTGGGCGGCGGCGGGGGCGGCGGCAACGTCAACACGGGGCGCCTGTTCATCAACCTGAAGTCGCGCGGCGAACGTCCGCCGATGCCGCAGGTGCTGGAGCAGCTGCGCAAGAAGCTGCGCGGCGTGCCCGGCATCGCGGTCTACCTGCGGCCGGTGCAGAACCTGCAGCTCGGCGGCCGGCAGTCCAAGAGCCGCTACCAGTTCACGCTGCAGTCGGTCAGCACCGGCGAACTCAACACCTGGGCCGTGAAGCTGCAGGACAAGCTGCGCAACGACCCGGTGTTCCGCGACGTCACCAGCGACTCGCAGCTGCGCGGGCTGCAGGCCAACCTCGTCATCGACCGCGAGCGCGCCACGCTGCTGGGCGTGCAGATGCAGGACCTGCGCAACGCGCTGTACTCGGCCTTCGGCGAGCGCCAGGTCTCCAGCATCTACGCCGAGAGCAACACCTACCAGGTGATCATGGAGGCGACCGACAGCGATCGCCTCAGCGAGGACGCCTTCGACAAGATCTACCTGCGCGGCAAGAACAGCACGATGGTGCCGCTGACGGCCTTCGCGAGCGTGAAACGCGAGCTCGGTCCGACAGCGGTCAACCACCAGGGCCAGCTGCAGGCGATCACGCTGAGCTTCAACCTCGCGCCGGATGTGCCGCTGGGCAACGCCACGGCCAAGATCGACCAGTTCACCAAGGAGATCGGCCTGCCGCCGTCCATCATCACCAGCTACGGCGGCGACGCGGCGGTGTTCAAGGATTCGCAGGGCGGCCAGCTGCTGTTGATCGTGCTGGCGATCGCGGTGATCTACGTGCTGCTGGGCGTGCTCTACGAGAGCTACATCCATCCGCTGACCATCCTGGCGGGGCTGCCCTCGGCGGCGGTGGGCGCGCTGCTGACGCTGCAGCTCGCGGGCATGGAGCTGACCATCATCGCGACGATCGGCATCCTGATGCTGGTGGGCATCGTCAAGAAGAACGCGATCATGATGATCGACTTCGCGCTCGACGCGCAGCGCAACGGCGGCATGACGCCGCAGCAGGCGATCCGCGAGGCCTGCATCCTGCGCTTCCGTCCGATCATGATGACGACGCTGGCCGCGCTGATGGGCGCGCTGCCGATCGCCCTGGGCCTGGGCGCCGGCGCGGAGCTGCGCCAGCCGCTGGGTCTGGCGGTGGTGGGCGGGCTGATCCTGTCGCAGGCGGTGACGCTCTACATCACGCCGGTGATCTATCTGGCGCTGGATCGATTCAGCGGGAAGGGGCCGGATACGCGGGAGGTCGAACAGACGCGACTGACCGAGCATCCAGTTCACCCCGCGTCCGGCCACGCGGACTGACGCAAACGGACAATATCGCGCGGCACATGAACACAACCGCCGAGCGTCCCACTGACGGGAATGCTGTCTTCATTGCTTCGCCGGTTCGGATACCGGTCCCCGGCCGAACGCCAGAACGACGACCATGCCGCGCCGTCGTCGACCGTCCCCACAAGTCGATACCGACCGGAACTCCATGGCACGCCTGAAAGTTTCGCCCGGCATGCCGACTTCAAGGCGTTTGGCGCGCACGTAACGGGGCTCACCGGAGCGCTCAAGGCATACATCCCTCAGGACGCACAAGCGTGTCGGGCGATGGACGAGTTCCGGGACCACGTGCTTGAGGTGAACGCCGACGGCATCAATCGGCATTTCGGTGCTCACGCCTCGGGCGTGTATGAACTGGGCATCGACACCCTGGAGCGTCTGGTGACCATTGCCGCCGATCCGAGGACGGATCCCGAGCAACGGCGTACCGAACTGCTGGACTTGTCCCATCAGATCTTGCTGTGCCCCGTTGGGGTCATCGACTGCCTCCTGTCAAGCCTGCAACGGCTGGCGCCTGCGCCGCAGAGCCTGCCCGCCAAGTGGGAAGCGGCACGCAAGCAGATCGCCCGGGACATCGTCGGTGCGGCAGTGACAGAAGAGTTTGCCGACACCTTGCGTGTGGCGGGCGGCTCCCACATCCACCTCGTGCATCCATTGCTTGCGCAAGTGGGGAAGGCGTTGCGCATCGACTGCGCGCTGCCGCCCGATCCGTTGGCTTCCAGATCAGTGCCCTCAGCGTTGGTCAAACGCTGCCTGGACGAACTGGCGGTCGCGCTGCATCCCGCTTGCATCGCGGAGACGGTGGCGGGAGATTACGTGGGTCGCCTGTGGGACGGGCTGCGGGGCAGCAGTCCGGGCGCAGGCAACGGATCCGCCCCCACGATGGAACAGATCGGGGCGGTCATCGAATCGCTGGCTTCCGAGTTCGGCAGCAAGCCGCACCCGTCGGCGGTCATTCGGATCGACATGGACAGCGGTCGTTGCGGGCCGGCGACGGACCTCACGATGCTGGCGCTGCATTTCCTGAAGCAGAGAGACCGAGGACATTGGACGAATCGAGGGCAGAAACCGGAACGTGTCGCCACCGCGGCAAAGGACGTGACCTTCTTCAAGGCCGGAAGGCTGGCATGGGCGGTGGAGGAACGCGCACCGCGCCCGCTGACCGCAGCGGACCTGATGCTGCTGAAGCCCGGTGACATTCCCTCCACGGCGGTTGCCCAGGCGATCAGGAATGACATGCCTGACGAGTCGGTCGGACACCTGGACTTGCGCTGGGTCCGCGATGTGGAGACCGCCGAGGCCTTGTGCGACCGTCTCGACGACGAGCAAATGCGCCCCCTCATCAAACGATGCGCTGCCAACGGAGTCGAAGGTGAAGCCGTGCTCCTACGGATTCGTGACGCGCTGACGGGGCGTGACCGCCGCGCCCTGATGACAGGCAATGAAGCGGGTTGGATTCGACTCAGCCGTCCGGACGCCCTCTCAGCCGTCGAACTGGTCCGCAGCCTCCGCGACACGGAGAATCGCGCCGAACGCCTCGGCCATGTCCGTCGCGCGCTGGAAACGGCCTTGGCGCCGTTGTCTCTCCAGGAACTGCGCGTGCTGGGGCCGCGGCCGCGTGATGGCGCCCCGGACACCCGCCAGCTCAAATTCGCCAGTCAGTGGATCATCTCGATCCGCGTCGCATTGATGTCGGATCTCAGGCCGTGGGAATTGAACGAACTGCTGTCCTCACCCGCCAAGGGAGGGGGCCACATCGTTCCTGTCGACGATCCAGAGGCCTTGCGCTTGCTCCGCGCGCTGATCGGGCTCGTCGAGCCCCTGCACCGGATCGAGCCAAACGCCAATACGCTCGCCCTTCTGCAGGCGCTGCTCGGGATCCAGGACAACGGCCCCTCCCGCCTGCTTCAAGCAGTGTGGTCTCATGGCCATGCCAAAGATTTCATTCTTACCCTGGATCAAAGCTTCCGCGCCATGTGCGACTCAGGGTTCAGCCCGGACGAGTCCAGGACTGCGCTCGCGCTGCTCGGCACGCCGGCGGAAGACTCTTTTTCACAAGTTCTCGCGGGCTTGCACGAGGCCATCGACTTCGTCCAGAAGAACGGCCTGAGCATGGACTGGATCAAGTTCGATATACACATCAAGCCGCCGACGATGGCGCCCGATGGAAACCGACTTGAACTGCCCCTCGACGTCGAATTGAGGATCGAGGACCCCGCCATTTCAGAATGAGCAGCCGATCGTTCTCCCGCGGCAGGCATGCCGGGTCGGTCAACGAGGCGACTTGAACTTCCTGCGCTCTCGCGCCGCAGCCGCGCGTCCGATGCAACCGGGCGCGTGGTCGTTGATCAGCCCCATCGCCTGCATGAACGCGTAGGCCGTCGTCGGTCCGACGAACTTCCAGCCGCGCTTCTTCAGCTCCTTGGAGAGCGTCACCGAGGTCTCCGACGCCGGCCGCACATCGCCGCCCTCCTCGGGGTCCTCAAAGCGCCAGAAGAACGCGGCCAGCGAGCCGGCTTCCTTCTGAAGCTCGAGCGCGCGGGACGCGTTGTGGATCGCCGCTTCGATCTTGCCGCGGTGGCGCACGATGCCTTCGTCCGCGAGCAGCCGCACGACGTCGGCCTCGCCGAACTTCGCGACCTTGGCGATCTCGAACTGCTTGAAGGCCTTCCGGAAGTTCTCGCGCTTCGCGAGGATGGTCCGCCACGACAGGCCCGACTGGAAGCCCTCCAGGCAGAGCTTCTCGAACAGCCGCCGGTCCTCGTGGACCGGGTAGCCCCATTCGTTGTCGTGGTACTCGCGGTACATGTCGAAGCCGGGGGCCTCGCACCACTTGCATCGCCATTGGCCGTCCGGCCCTTGCGCCAATCGATCCGTCATCGTCCCGCCTCCGGCCACCAGGAGCGACGCATTCTGCCGTCCCGCGCAGGCGAACGACCGTTGGCATGCGCACACTCAACGGCCCATGCCCATCATCCACAACGTTTTCTCGCCCTGCCTTTTCACCGAAGAGCCGTCCATGGAACCCGAGGAGTGCGGCTCGTCCGTCGACCCCGTCCGGAGGCTTCAACCGATGGACACGGGCAGCGTGCTCGCCTGGATCGAAAGACTGTCCCGTCCCGGCCTGTCGATGGACGACTGGACCCACCGGTTGATGGCCTTCGATGCCGACACGCTCCGCGGGCTTCTCGACGGCGCCACGAATGCCGCCGCCCGCAGTCATCTCGCGCGAGAACGATGCAAGGCGTTGTTCCTGGGACCCTGGTCGCCCCTGCGGTCGCCGGACACGCCCGCATTGGCGCTGTTCCGGCGCGCCGCCGAAGGCGACCTCGAAGACCTCGCACGCCTGACGCGCTTCCTCCAGGCGCTGCAATATGCCGCCGCGCACGATGTGCTGCGACGGGACGACCTGCTGTCGCTGTTGGGCCAGGGGCAAGAAGGCAACCCGCTGGCCCTCGCCTGGGACAAGGAGCCGACGAAGCGCCCGGTCCAGACGAAAGACGCACTGGAAGCCTGGGCAGGCGGTTGCGGCCAGCTCTGCATCCGCGGGCCGCTTCAGGTGCAGGACGCCATGGCGCTGATGGCGCCCGACAGGCGGTTCATCGAAGACCGCGGCCACTACCTGTCCGATCCATGGCACATGAACCTCGCGTTCAGAACCGTCGCGGGCCTCCTGATCCACAGTCGTCTGGACGAACTGCCGCCGCGTGAGTTCCCCGGGGCTCAGGATCGCATGCGACAGCTGCTGCTGGCATTGATGGGCACGGATGGCACGACACGCAGTGACATGGTCCAGTGGGACCACGCCAGGGACGCGCTCCGCCAGAAGAGCGCGCAGCACCTGGCGGCGGCCATGCGCAGCATGCAATTCAAGGAGGAGGAGGTCGAAGCAGTCACGGGCGTCCCGCGGCAGCGCGACGGCGGACAAGCCCGCCTGCCTCGATAGGTGACGGGGCCGGGTTCAGCCCACGTCCCGCTGGAACACCGCCTCGTCCTTCGGCCACGTGTGCACGCGCGCCTCGATCAGGTCGAGCACGTGGACGAAGGCGCTGCCCGCGCCGTAGTACGGGTCGGGCACCTCGTCCAGGCCCAGGCCGGTCATGCCGGCGAGGAACAGCCCCAGCTTCGCCGGCGAGACGGCGGGCTTCGCCGCCTTCAGGCCGCGCAGCACGTTGCGGTCCATCGCCAGGATGAGGTCATAGCGGTCGAAGTCCTCGGTCTTCACCTTGCGCGAGCGCCAGCGCCGGTCCATGCCGTAGCCGCGCTGCTCCAGCACGGCCAGCGCGCGCTTGTCGACGACATGCGCACGCGACGACGCGAACACGCCGGCCGAGTGCACCTCGGTCAGGCCGAGTTCTCCGGCGCGCAGGCGCAACACCGCCTCGGCCATCGGCGAGCGGCACAGGTTGGCCGCGCAGACCAGCAGCAGTCGGGTCACCGGGACGTCGCCTCCGGGCTCAGAGCGCCAGCTCGGCGCGCATGGCGTCGATGACGCCCTTGTAGTCCGGCTTGCCGAAGATCGCCGAGCCCGCCACGAAGGTGTCCGCGCCTGCGGCCGCGATCTCGCGGATGTTGTCCACCTTCACGCCGCCGTCGATTTCCAGGCGGATGTCGCGGCCGCTGGCCAGGATCATCGCCTTGGCCTGCTGCAGCTTCTTCAGCGCGCCAGGGATGAAGCTCTGACCGCCGAAGCCGGGGTTGACGCTCATGATCAGCACCAGGTCGACCTTGTCGATGACCCACTCCAGCACATCCAGCGGCGTGGCCGGGTTGAACACCAGACCCGCCTGCGCGCCTTCCGACTTGATCAGCTGGATCGTGCGGTCCACGTGCGCGCTGGCTTCGGGATGGAAGCTCACCAGGTTCGCGCCCGCGCGGCAGAAGGCCTGCGCCAGGCTGTCCACCGGCTGCACCATCAGGTGGACGTCGATCGGGGCCGGCGTGCCGTCGGGCTTCACGGCGTGCTTCTTCAGCGCCTCGCAGACCATCGGGCCGAAGGTCAGGTTGGGCACGTAATGGTTGTCCATCACGTCGAAGTGGATCCAGTCCGCGCCGGCGGCCAGCACGTTGCGGACTTCCTCGCCCAGGTTGGCGAAATCGGCGGACAGGATGCTCGGGGCGATGCGGTAGGTGGGCGGGTTCATGGCAGGGCGGGCGCGGAGCCGCTGGCGGGGAAAAACGACGATTGTAGGAAGGCCACCGCGTGCCCGGTCGCCCGGGGCTCACGCTCAACGGTAACGTTCGGCGAGCCGGGCGATCTCCCCGGAGGCGCTGATCTGGCGCAGGCGGTCGGTGAGCCGCTCCACCACCGCCTCGGGCAGCTGGCGCGAGACCACGGCGTACTGGGTCTCCTCCTCGAAGACCTGCGGCCCGATGCGCACGCGCGGCTCCAGGCCCGCGCCCCGCGCGGCCTGGCGCAGGTTGAAGTCCTGGCCGTAGACCCCGGCCGTGCGGCCGCGCACCAGCATCTGCAGCGCTTCCTTGTCGCTGCGCGCGGATTCGATGAAGGCCACGTCCGCCTCCTGCAGCGTCGCGGCCAGCTTGGTCCCTTGCGCCAGCAGCAGCGGCTGGCGGCGCGCGAAGGCACGCAGCTCGTCCCAGGTGCGCGGCGCCCGCTCGTCGCCGACGCGCATCGCCAGCACATGCGAGATCCGGTACAGCGGCACCGGCAGGTAACGCATCAGCGCGTGGCGGTGCTCCGACTTCAGCAGGCAGAAGAACACGTCGAGGTCGCCGTTGCTCAGCATCAGCTCCAGGCGCCGCAGCGGCACCTGCTGGTTCAGGCCCTCGATGTGCAGGTCCGGGTCGGTGCGCATGACGGCGGCGGCGATCTCGCCGCACAGGCCGGGCCGCAGCGGGTCGCCCGACCCGTACTTGGCC
>NZ_DASVNZ010000020.1:0-16921 GCF_036486225.1 Roseateles sp.
CGACACGCCCGCGCAGGGCGCGGCGGTGGGCGGCCTGCCGGCGCTGTCGCAGTTCGTCGAACGCGAAGTGCCCGAGGCCGAGCGCGCCCGCGTGTCCGAGGTGCTGCTGCGCATCCTCAACGGCAGCCTGTTCGAGCTCCACAAGCAGGCCGAGGAACAGCTCGGCCGTCCCCAGCCCGTGCCGGGCGAGGCCACGCAGACCTTCATGACGCAGTCGGTGATGTCGCTGTCGGACGCGATGTTCTATCCCTCGCCGGTCGTGATGCAGCTGGACGACTTCCAGCAGGTGCAGGCGAGCGTGTTCCAGGTGACGCGCGCGCCGGGCCAGACCCTGGTCTACCTCGGAGCGGTATTGCTGATCATCGGCGTGTTTGCGATGCTCTACATCAAGGAACGCCGCCTGTGGCTGTGGCTGGAAGCCGCGCCGGGCCGCTCCGAACAGACCCGCGTCCGCATGGCGCTGTCCAGCAACCGCGACACTCCCGACCTGCCCGTCGAATTCGAATCGCTCAAGCGGCGCCTGCTGCATGAGGAGGCCTGACATGAACACCACCACCGCGGACTCGTCCCACCTGCCGTCGCAGTTGCCGTCGCAGTTGCCGTCGCAGTTGCCCTCGCAGTTGCCCTCGCAATTGCCGGGTTCGAGCGAAGCGACCCCCACCCGCTCGCTGGTGATCGGCAAGCACGGCTACTTCCAGGGGCGCAACCTGTTCGACTGGATCTTCGCGGCGCTGGTGCTGATCGGCGCCGGTTTCGCGTTCAGCCGCTACAGCGCCTCGATGGATGTCTACGAGAAAGGCATCCTGGCCGGCGCCACGCCGGCGCTGATCGCGCTGGGCTGGTTCTGGCGGCCGCTGCGGCTGCTGTGCCTGATCGTCGGGGCGGCCAGCCTCTTCGCGATCCAGCTCTACCTGCGCCAGACCGACAGCTTCGGCGCCGACCTGGCGGCGGGCGAGAAGGTCTTCTTCCTGAAGTACATGCTGTCCAGCCAGAGCGCGATCCTGTGGATGAGCGTGCTGGTGTGGATGAGCACGCTCTTCTACTGGATGGGCTTCCTGAAGAAGGACGGCGAGAGCGCGGCCGAGGCCATCGGTACCCGGCTGGCCTGGGGCGCCGTGGGCATGGCGCTGATCGGCACGATGGTGCGCTGGTTCGAGAGCCACCAGATCGCGCCGGACATCGGCCACATCCCCGTCAGCAACCTGTACGAGGTCTTCGTCCTCTTCACCTGGCTGACGACGCTGATGTACCTGTACTACGAGCAGCGTTTCGCGACGCGGGCGCTCGGCGCCTACGTGATGCTGGTGGTGAGCGCGGCGGTCGGTTTCCTGCTCTGGTACACGATGGCCCGCGAGGCCCACGAGATCCAGCCGCTGGTGCCGGCGCTGCAGAGCTGGTGGATGAAGATCCACGTGCCGGCGAACTTCATCGGTTACGGCAGCTTCGCGATGGCCGCGATGGTGGCCCTGGCGACGCTGCTGAAGACGGCGACGCCGCGCGCGCTGGTGATCGGCCTGATCGGCGTGCCGGTGGGGCTGGTGCTGGTGCTGGTGGGCTTCCGCTTCGGCGCGAACGTCACGCCGGAGCTCGCGGCCGGCCTGAACGGCTGGGCCGGCAAGATGGCCGGCGTGGCGGTGTTCCTGGCGGCCAGCGTCGCGCTGCGCGGTCCGCTGACGGCGCGGCTGCCGGCGCTGACGGTGCTGGACGACCTGGCCTACAAGGCCATCGCGCTGGGCTTCGCCTTCTTCACGATCGCGACCATCCTGGGCGCGTTCTGGGCCGCGGAAGCCTGGGGCGGCTACTGGAGCTGGGACCCGAAGGAAACCTGGGCGCTGATCGTCTGGCTGAACTACGCGGCCTGGCTGCACATGCGCCTGATCAAGGGCCTGCGCGGCGTGGTCGGCGCATGGTGGGCGCTGATCGGACTGCTGGTCACGACCTTCGCCTTCCTGGGCGTCAACATGTTCCTGTCGGGGCTGCACTCGTACGGCACGCTGTAAGGCGCGGCTGAGCCTCCCCAAGGGCGGCGTCGGGCGAAAGCCTGGCGCCGCCCTTTGTCATCGTGTGACGCGGCCGTGGCAAGCGGGTGGCGCGAACGGGCCCGCTTCGCCTGGTCGACCGTCACTTCGGGATATGCGGGCGATGCATAAGCCGGACGGCTGACAGTCGGCGGGAGCCAGCGAAGCTGGGGAGGCCCCCCGATGAGCAACTTCTTCCGCACGCACTTCGGCGGGCGATCCGCGCCGTCCACGCCGACGACACCCGCCACGGGAACGGGAACCACCGGGACCACCGGCGCGTCACAGACCCCGCAACAGCCGTCGCAATCCTTCGCGCTGGGCCGTCTGGCCCCGCGCAACAACAACGCGACCTCGCAGGCACGCCCGCGCGCCGCGCCGCCGACACGCACGGCCGGCGGCCAGGCCGCGCCGCTGCAGGCCCAGACGCCGCCGCAGCGGAATCCGGCGGTCGACCACTCCCTGAACCAGGCCCGCGACGCCCACGCGGAAGTCCCGGTGCGCGCCGATCGCCAGGCCCAGGCGAATGCGGTGGAGAGTGCCCGCAACAGCTCGATCCAGGATCTGCAGCAGCGCCACACCGGCGCCGACGCCGAAGTCACGACGTTATTGACGGCCCGGCGCCAGACCGCGACCGATGCGGCCACCGCCGAAAGCACCGCGAATGGCCGGCGGGCTCAGCGACAAAGGGACTTCGATGATCACGACCGTCAGTTCCGAGCGGCCGACGGCGCCACGGCCGGACTGGTGGCCGCGCGCGACGCCGCGCAAAACGATCCTGCCTACACGGCGGCGGTCCAGGCCCGTGCCCTCGCCGATACCGCGCTGACGAGGGCGCAGCAGGCTGCCGCGAATCCACCACCGCCCGCCGCGCCAGCCGCGCCCGGTGCCCCGGCGAATCCACCGCCGCCAACCGCAGCGCAACTGCAGGCCGACGTGCAGCGGGCGCAGGCCGACCTTCGCCGGGCCGACGCCACCTTGCTGCCGCTGCAGCAGGCCCTCGACAACGCACAGACTGACGTCGACAACAACACGAGGGCCCTGGCCACCCATCGCGACGGGCGAGAGGCCGCGCGGGGGCCGCTCGCCGACGCGACGGCGGCACACGTCGCCGCGCAGCAGGTCAGGACCGCCGCGGACCGGGCGGTCACCGTGCTGGAGACGGCGCAGCAGCAGGCCAGTGACGCGCTGCACACCCACCTGGCACCGATGACGGCGCACCGGAACGCCGCGACGACGGCCGCGACCACCGCGGCGACGGCCACCGACGCGCATCGCACCCTGGCCACGCTGACCGCGGAAGTGGCCACGACGACGGAACGTGCGCACCAGGCCGATGAGACCCTCACCACGCGACGCAACGAACAGGCGACGGCCCAGGCCGCCGTCGTCGGACTCGAGGGGCGATTGGACCCGCAGGGTCCGCTGCAGCGGGCGGTCCGCGAGGCGGATCAGTTGGTCCGCAGCCTGGAGACCAGTCTGAATCGGGCAGGCCAACCTGGGCCGTCGACGGGTCCGCAGGTCAATGTCCCCGAGCTCACCAGCCGCCTGCTCGTTGCGCGCGAGACCTTGCGGACCGCCCGGGAGCCGGTGACGCGCCTCGAGGGCGAACTGGACTTGGCCCGCCAGACCTTGACCGCCGCCGACAGGGCGCTTCAGACCGCGACCACGGCCTCGCAGACCGCGCACGATGCGCGGACCGACGCGGTCACCGCGCGGACCACGCATCACACCCAGGTGGCCGTGCCGGCGGATGCCGCCGCGGCGCACGCCGTCACGGTCCGCGACGGCCTCCACGCCGCCGCCGAGACTTCGAAGGTCGCGCTCGATCAGGCGGTGACGCAGCTGTGCGAGACCATGCGCCCCGCGCCCGCCACGCCACCGGCGGACGATCGCTCCGCGGTGAAGAAGAGTGCCGACGGCGTGGGCCGCGCCGTCGAAGCCCTGAAGAACCGCACCGGGCCCGCGAAGCTCGACTTCTCCACCCTCAACTTCAGCGGCTCCACCAACGGCGGCGTGCCGACGCGCTTCCGCGACAGCCCGCCGCCCGCGAACGCGGTCACGACGGCAACCAGCCCGAGTCAGCTGAAGGCCGTCGACAAGAAGGTGAAGACCGCGACCGCCGCCGCGGCCAATCTGCTGAGCGGCGGCGACGTCTCGACGAAGCAGGCCGCGCGCATGCCGGACGCGTTCAGCAACGCGGTGGCGTTCACGACGGAGGTGAGCCGGAAGTTCACCGCGCACACGGCCGGCACCGACGGCGCGCCCACCGCCGCACAGGCCACCGAGGCCACGCCCGCCGCGACCCGGCTGGCGCAGGGGTTGCTGGAACATCCGCGCTCCAACGCCGCGAGCCGGCCCGACGGCCACCCGCTGCGCCACGACGAGGCGCTGCTCATCGCGTCGGTGCTGCGCTCGGTGACGCAGGATCCGGCGCAGGCCGCAGCGGTCTACAACCACATCTGGAATTCACCCCCGCCGGCGCTCTCCAACGTGACCCCGCGCGCCGCCGGCACGCCCTCTCCGCTGGCCGAACCCGGCGCCGAGGCCACCGCGCCCAGCACCGATCCCGACATCCTGCGCATGGCCAACACGGCGCGCCGCGCGCTGGCGGCGACCTCGGGCGGCATGGAAGCGCTGCTCGCGATGCAGGGGCTCAGCCTGCCCGCCGCCGGCCATGCGGACCGGCCCCATGCGGAGCACGCGGTCGAGCACTACAAGCTCAGCCTGCGGGCCGAGGACGCGCTGGTGAAGCTGCTGGGCGTAGGCGGCGCGCAGTCGACGGCGGACATCCGGGCGGCGACCCACACCCCCGAAGCCGGGCAGGCGCGGATGCTCGATGCCAGCTACCTCGGCACCGGCAACGCACGGCGCGACGGGATGGCCCGTCGCCAGGCGGAGCATCGCGCCACCCTGCCGGCGCAGGCGCTGGAATTCGCGCTCGCCAACATGAACCGGGGGCCCGGCGTCGCCGAGTCGGCCCCCGCCATGAAACCCGCCTACGTCGCGCTGCGCAACGGCTTCACCGAGAGCGGCCAGGGCACCGATTTCCATCTGATGGCCAAGCGGCTGAACAAGTTCAACACCTACATCGACCTGGCCTGCAAGACCTCGGTGGCGGGGCCGACGGCGCTGGACAAGATCAAGGACCCGGTCGGCACGATCCGGCGCAAGGTGGGCAAGGACAAGACGCCGCTCAAGACGCTGATGCAGGCGGGCCCGCTGGGATCCAACCTCGGCACCGTGCCTGGCGAGCATGCCAAGCGCCTGACCAAGGCGCTGGACGACAGCCAGACGCAGTTGCGCGGTGACCTGACGACGAAGTACGGCGCGCTGTCGCAGCAGGACCACTCCCGTGGCGTCATGCGTCTCGCCGCGATGCAGTTGTGGGCCGAGCAGGTCCCGGCGGCGTTCAATCCCAAGATCGATCTGACGCAGGGCACGCGGATTTCCCCGGAGGCGGTGATGGCGCGCGCGCAGGCGCTCAACCAGACCCTCGCCGGGGAGGCGGGGCAGCCACCGCGGGCGCTCCACGACGCGACGATGACCCACGAGGCCAGCGCGCACCTGGGCAAGCCGCTGATGGCAAGCACGCTGGATGCGTGGTTCGGCGGCGGCAAGCTGGCCGACTCGTCCGCGACGGTCGCCACGCCGGAGATGACGGCGCTCAACAACGACGTGAAGATCCTGCGCGGCAAGGCCCAGCTGGACAGCAAGCTCGACGACCTGCAGACCCGCTTCGATGCGGCCAGCAAGGAAGACCGCAAGGACATCCTCCGCCAGGTCATGATCTCGGTCGTCGCCGGCGGCGACATGGCGGACTACAGCGACGGCCGCAAGAACGGCATCGGCGGGATGTTCGGCTACCTGGCGGCGCAGGTGGACGGCATCGGCGGCGTGAGCACGGGCGTCACGCCGGTCGGCGAGTTCAACGTCGACCACACGCGCACCGCCATCCTGCGCGCCGGCGTGGCCTCCAACACCGGCGTGATCTACCTGGGCAACGAGACCAAGGTCACCGAGATGCTGGGCGTCGGCGTGCGCGCCGGCGCGGCGCTGGGGCCGGTGGGCGTGACGGGGCAGGTGATGGGGCGCCTCGGCGGCTCCCACCTGTTCAGCGAGGGCCTCATGATCCGCACCAACAAGCAGGGCAAGGAGCACGAGTCGCTGCCGGACGCGGTGAAGCAGGGCACGCAGTCGGACAACTGGAAGCAGATGAGCGAGATGGTCGTCAACTCGGTCTTCGAGATCTCCCAGCAGCCCGCGGCGCAGCGGCCGAAGAACGGCGGCGAGATGTGGCGCGAGATGGTGGGCCGGGTCGGCGACTACCGCGACATCTCCTTCGGCTGGAATGCCGGCCAGAACCACCAGATCAACGGCTCGATCAGCGCCGACGGCATGCTGGGCGGACCGGTCGGCCTGGGCAGCGCCTCGGTGACGGGCAACATCGGGCTCAAGCACACCTTCCTCAACCGCGGCAAGGCGCGCGACACCGGCGGCGCGACCCAGGCGGTGCAGGCCAGCAGCGGCTCGCGGACCTCGCTGGGCATGGGGGCCACGGCGGGGATCTCGCATCCCACCCTCAAGAACCACGACCATCCCGACGTCGGCCTGTTCACGCGGCACAAGGTCGGCATCGAGACCGACATGGTGCTGCAGGCCAAGAACGGCTTCGTGCGCATCACCACCGAGGACGGCAAGGTCAAGCCGAACATCTCCTACAAGCACCGCGAGTTCGGCACGCAGGACGCCTTCTTCAAGCTGGTCAACAGCCAGCCGGAATGGGCGGCCCGCCTGGGCGAGCGCGGACCGGACGGCGCGCTGCGCGGCGGAGAAGAGATGCTGCAGGGCTTCCTCCAGCAGACGGCCAACCTGCCGGCGGGCAACAACCGCCTGTTCATCGAGCGCAAGTGCCTGACGCAGGACGCGGCGGATGCGATCAACGCCTGCATGGAGCAGTTGGCGGTGATCGAGCGCCCGCTGGCGCCGGGCACGACGCCGGATCCGGACGCGGCGGCGCAGATCCGGTCGCTGCAGAAGCAGATCGCCGCGCACGTCAGCGACGAGGGCAGCTGGCAGCCGTTCCGCCTGTTCGTGAACGAGACCAACCAGCGGGTGAAGGAACAGTCGTCGACGGGCGGCGAGATCCGGGCCACGCCGAACAAGGTCGACGACAAGGAGGCGGGGCCGACGGGGATGGCCGAGCGTTTCCTGGGCGGCGGCAAGGTCACGATCGGCGGGAAGATCAACAGCGCCCACGGCGGGCGGGACCTGATCACGATCGATGCGATGCCGGTGAGGGCCTGAGGCGCGCGCGGGCCGCACGGCGTGGGCGCCCCACCGCCCCGGATGCGGGGGCCTTAAGCGCGACCTCATGTCAACAGGCTGCGACTGTCGTAAGGTTCGGGCTTCCCTCCCCCGAAGGTCCGCCATGCATTTCCACAAGCCCCGCGACGGTCGGCGCATCCCGTCCTCCGAGATCACCTCCCGCGAGGTCTACGACAGCCGCCGCGACTGGTTGAAGTCGGCGGGCGCGCTGGGATTGACCGGCCTGGGCCTGAGCGGCCTGTCCGACGCGGCGGGCGCCCAGACGGCCGGCCCCGGCAAGCTGGCCAAGCTGCCCGGCGCCAAGAGCACCGTGGCGGGCGCGACGGTGATGGAAAAGCTGACGGCCTACAAGGACGTCACCTCGTACAACAACTTCTACGAGTTCGGCACCGACAAGTCCGACCCCGCGGAGAACGCGCACACGCTCAAGCCGCGGCCCTGGTCCGTCGTCATCGAGGGCGAATGCGCCAAGCCGGGCCGCTTCGGCCTCGACGACCTGCTGAAGGTCGCGCCCATGGAAGAACGTGTCTACCGACTGCGCTGCGTCGAGGGCTGGTCGATGGTGGTGCCGTGGGTGGGTTACTCGCTGGCGGAGTTGCTGAAGAAGGCGGAGCCGACGTCCAAGGCGAAGTACGTCGAGTTCACGACCCTGGCCGACAAGGCGCAGATGCCGGGCGTCCGCTCGGGCGTGCTGGACTGGCCGTATGTCGAGGGCCTGCGCCTGGACGAGGCGATGCACCCGCTGACGCTGATGGCCTTCGGCCTGTACGGCGAGGTGCTGCCGAACCAGAACGGCGCGCCGCTGCGACTGGTCGTGCCCTGGAAGTACGGCTTCAAGTCGGCCAAGTCCATCGTGAAGATCCGCTTCGTCGAGAAGCAGCCGGTGAGCAGCTGGACCAAGGCGGCGCAGCAGGAGTACGGCTTCTTCTCCAACGTGAACCCGCAGGTCGACCACCCGCGCTGGAGCCAGGCCTCCGAGCGCCGCATCGGCGAGGACGGGCTCTTCGCCAAGCGCCGCCCGACGTTGATGTTCAACGGCTACGAGGCGCAGGTCGGCCAGCTGTATGCCGGCATGGACCTGAAGAAGAACTTCTGATGAAGAAGCGCCATCCGCTGCTGCATCCGGCGGCGAAGGTCGTGCTGTTCCTGCTGTGCCTGCTGCCGCTGGGCTGGTACGTCTTCGGCGCGGTCGCGCAGCCGGATCTGCTCGGCGCGAATCCGGCGGAGACGCTGATCCGCGGCCTGGGCGACTGGACGCTGCGCTTCCTGTGGATCACGCTGGCGGTGACGCCGCTGCGCACCTGGACGAACCAGCCGGCGCTGGCGCGTTTCCGGCGCATGCTGGGGCTGTTCACCTTCTTCTACGCGAGCCTGCACCTGCTGGCCTACGGCTGGCTCGACAAGAGCCTGGACCTGGCCGACATCCTGCGCGACATCGCCAAGCGGCCGTTCATCCTGATGGGCTTCGCCGCCTGGCTGCTGCTGGTGCCACTGGCGGCCACCTCGTTCAACCGCGCGATCAAGGCGCTGGGCGCGGCGCGCTGGCAGCTGCTGCACAAGCTCGTCTACGCGATCTCCATCGTCGGGCTGATGCACTTCATCTGGATGCGCGCGGGGAAGAACAACTTCGCCGAACCCATCGTGTACGGGACGATCCTGGCGGTGCTGCTGGGATGGCGGGTGTGGAAGCTCCTGAAGCGCGTGCAGCGTTGAGCTGATCGAGGAGCGACCCGTGCGCCGACGATGCCATGCGCGGCGCCGCTATGCTCGGCGCCCATGCTGAGCCTCCATCCCGTCTCCGATCGCGACCTCGCCGATCTGCGGCGCTTCGAATTCGACAACCGCGCGTTCTTCGAAGCCCATATCAACGCGAGGCCCGTGCCGTACTACGCCGACGGCGGCATCGAGGCCGCCATCGCGACCGCGCGCCGCGAGGCCGAGGCGGACACGGGCCATCAATTCCTGATCCGCGGCATCGCGGGCGCGCTGATCGGCCGCATCAACCTGAGCCAGATCAAGCGCAAGCACTACCACTCGTGCGAACTCGGCTATCGCATCGCAGAGGCCGAGAACGGCAAGGGCCATGCGAAGGAGGCGGTGCGCCTGGTGCTTGAGAAGGCGTTCGGCGAGTTGGGTCTGATCCGTATCGAGGCCAAGGTTCGCGCCGGCAACTCGGGCTCGATCAAGGTCCTGCAACGCAACGGCTTCACCGAGTTCGGCCGCTCGACGCGCAGCTTCCAGCTCGACGGCGAGTGGGAGGACATGGCGTATTTCGAGTGCCGGGCGCCGGGGAAGTAGCGCAAAGGCATGTCCCCGGCGAAGAACGCATCTGACTCAGAACGCGCTCTTGACGACGCCGCCGTCCACCCGCAGCGCCGCCCCCGTCGTGGCCGAGGCGAGCGGGCTCGCCACGTAGGCGACCAGGTTCGCCGTCTCCTGCGGCGTCGCGAAGCGCTTGATGAGCGAGGTAGGGCGCACATGCTCGAAGAATTCGGCTTCGACCTGTTCGAAGCTCTTCGCGTTGGCCGCGGCCAGGCTCTCGACGAAGTCGCCGACGCCGCGCGACTTCGTCGGTCCCGGCAGCACGCTGTTCACTGTGATGCCGGTGCCCGCGACCGACTCCGCCAGCCCCCGGGACACGGCGATCTGGGCGGTCTTCGTCACCCCGTAATGGACCATCTCTGGCGGGATCTGGATCGCGCTCTCGCTGGAGATGAAGATGATGCGGCCCCAGTTGGCCTGCCTCATCGCCGGCAGCACGAGCCGGGCCAGGCGGACGCCGCTCAGGACGTTGACCTCGAAGAACCGGCGCCAGTCCTCGTCGGGAATGTCTTCGAAGGGCTTGGGCTCGAAGATGCCGAGGTTGTTGACGAGGATCTCGATCCCCGCAAACCGGCGCACCAGCTCCTGCGCCGGTTCGGCGAGGCTCAGGTCGCCCGCGAATCCTTCGGCCGCCGCGCCGGTCTCCGAGCGGATGCGCTCGATGGCCTCATCGACGGCAGCCTGCGTCCGTCCATTGACGATGACCCGCGCGCCTTCCCGCGCCAGGGTGCTCGCAATCGCGTAGCCGATGCCGGCGGTGCTGCCGCTCACGAGCGCGAGCTTTCCATTCAACTGCAGGTCCATGTCGTGGCTCCTTTTCAATCCTGATGAAGGGGACGGTCGCGAATGCCGGAGAGGTCGCTTCGCAGCGAGTCGAACTTTGCGCCAGTTCTTCGAAGGCTGCATAACTCCCCCGGGTGAGCGAGGCATTGCCCTTTCGAGTAATGCAACCTGAGCGATGACCGCATGCCGCCGATACTCGCCCGGTCTTCATCGCCTCATCGCGCTTCATGACCGACCACGACGAGTCCGACACGCCCAGGGAAGTTCCCACCGAGGCACCCGAGTTGCCGCAAGCCCTCGCGGCCAGGCTCGCCGGCTACGCCTGGCACCGCAACCTCGTCGGCGAGGCCGGCGCGAACATCCATCGACTGCATCGCACCGATTCGCCCGCGCTGTATCTCAAGCATGGCGATGGTGACGCGGCGATCGCCATCGCCGATGAATTCGCCCGCCTGCAGTGGTTCGCCGATCGCTGGCCGGTGCCCCGCGTCGAGCACTTCGAATGGTCGGACGGCTCCGCCTGGTTGCTGACCCGCGCCCTCCCCGGTCGCACGGCCTACGAATGGCTCGAAGACGATCCGGATCGAGCCGAGGCGATCGTGACGTCCATCGGTCGTCGGCTTCGCGACCTGCACCAGTTGCCCGTCGATCCCTGCCCGTTCAACGCGAACCACCGCCTGCAACTCGACCTCGCCCGGCAGCGCCTCGACGCCGGTCTCATCGATGCCGACGACTTCGACGACGCCCGCCAAGGGTGGACACCTCAGCAGGTGTGGGAGGCGCTCGGCGCGATGCTTCCGCTTGCGGAGGATCCGGTGGTGAGCCACGGCGACTTCTCGCTCGACAACCTGCTCATGAACGAAGACGGCGACGTCGTCGGCGTGATCGATCTCGGCCGCGCAGGCGTCGCGGATCGCTACCGCGACCTCGCGATCCTGGCGAACTGCCTCGACGAATTCGGCCCGGCGCTGCGCGACACGCTGTTCAGCGCCTATGGCATCGCCGAGCCGGACCTGCGCAAGCTCGACTTCCACCTGTTGCTCGACGAATGCTTCTGAGGCCGCGCCCGGGCAGCGGCCTTTGCTTCAGAGGTGCACGCCACCCGAGACCTCGATCCGCTGCCCGGTGACGAAGCGGTTGCCCTCGCTCACCAGCGCGGCGATCGCGCCGGCGATGTCTTCGGCGACACCGAAGCGGCCCAGCGGCGTGATCGACGCGATGTGCTTCTGCAACTGCTCGTTCGAGCGCAGCAGGCCGCCGCTGAAGTCGGTCGCCACAGCCCCTGGCGCGATGATGTTCACCGTGATGCCGCGCGGCCCGAGTTCGGTCGCCAGGTAGCGGGACAGGACCTCCACCGCGCCCTTCACCGCGCTGTAGATGGCGCGCTCCGGCACGTAGAAGCGCGCCGTGCCGCTCGAGATGTTCACGATCGCGCCCGGGTTCGCGATCAGCGGCACCAGCTGCTGCGTCAGGAAGAACACGCCCTTGAAATGGACGTCGACCAGTTGGTCGAAAGCCGCGGGCGTCGCCTGCAGCGTCGGCTGCGCCACCTGCACGCCGCCGTTGTTGATCAAGACGTCGAAGCGCTCACGGTGCCAGGTCTTGCCCAGCGCGTCGCGGACGCCGTCGACGAACGCGCCGAAGCCGTCCACCCGCGACACGTCCAGCGGCAGCGCCACGGCGACGCGCCCGAGCGCGCCGATCTCGCGGACGACTTCCTCCGCCTCCTCGCGGTGCGATCGGTAGGTCACGATGAGGTCGAAGCCGTCGCGGGCCAGCCGCACGGCAGTGGCGCGGCCGATGCCGCGGTTGGCGCCGGTGATCAGGGCGATGCGACGGGCGGGGGCTGAGGGGGCCGTGGTCGCGGTGTCGGTGACGTCGTTGCTGCTGGTGCTCATGGTCGGGCTCCTTGAAGGCGATGAGGAAGAAGCCCGAATGCTGAGCGCTTCGATCCGACAGATAAATCGCCCAATGTCGACATCACTGTGCAGCTCAATCGCACAATTCAGGGCATTCAGTCCGGAGGACCCATGGACCGCATCGACGCCATGCACCTGTTCACGCGCATCGTGGACCTCGGCAGCTTCACCGCCGCCGCTGAAGAGCTCGACCTGCCGCGCTCGAACGTGACCTACGCCGTCCAGGCCCTGGAGAAGCGCCTCGGTGCGCGCTTGCTGACGCGCTCGACGCGCCACGTGAGTCCGACGCCGGAAGGCCACCTCTACTACGAGCGCTGCCAGCGTGTGCTGGAAGAGGTCGAGCAGGCCGAAGCCGTGCTGGGCGAGGCGGCCCGGCAGCCGCGCGGACGGCTGCGCGTCGATCTGCAGGCCGGACTGGCGGCGGCCTTCGTCTTCCCGCACCTGGGCGACTTCTGCCGGCGTTATCCCGGCATCGAGCTCATCGTCGGCACGGGCGACCGGCTCGTCGATCTGGTCCGGGAGGGCGTCGACTGCGTCCTGCGCGGCGGCACACCGCAGGAGTCGGGACTGGTGGCCCGTCGTATCGCGGAACTCCCGTCCGTCACCTGCGCGAGCCGCGAGTACCTGGCCGCGCACGGCGTGCCGACGAGCCTCGACATGCTGCGCCAGCATCAGGCGGTGAACTTCCAGTCCAGCGCCACGGGGCGCGTCGCACCGTTCGAGTTCCTCGTCGACGGCCGGATCCAGACCCTCACGATGCGCGGCCCCGTCTGCGTCACCTCCTCCCCCGCCTACCGCGCCTGCTGCCTGCAGGGGCTGGGCCTCATCCAATGCCCTCGCTTCGGCGTCGCCTCGCTGCTGGCCTCGGGCGACCTGGTGGCGCTGCTGCCCGACACGCCGCCGCCGCCGATGCCGGTCTCGGTGATGTTCCCCAAACAGCGCCAGATGATGCCCCGCGTGCGGGTGTTCATCGATTGGGTGGTCGAGCGCGTCCAGGAAGGATTGGCGGCGGAATCCGGTTCGCCAAGGCCCCGGACGGGCCGTTCCGGCGCCCATCCGGGATAATCGCGGGTTTGCTGCGGCGCCCATCGGCCGTCGCGGCGCCCGCCTTCCCCGCCCCGCCATGTCCCAGCCCACGCCAGACCGACTGCCCGCCAGCCTGCCCGCGCTCGTCGACGCCGCCATCATCGGTGGCGGTCCGGCCGGCTGCAGCGCCGCGAGCTGGTTGACGCAGCTGGGCCTGAGCGTCGCGCTGATCGAACGTGCCCCGCGCCTATGCGACAGCCTGCGGCCCCTCGACTACCAGCAGGACTGGCTGCTCGGCGCGCCCGGCGAATCGCTCGCCGAACTGGGTGAGCGCTACGCCCGCCACGCCACCGCACAACCTGGCGTGCACACCGTGCTCGGCCAGACGGTCAACACCCTCGACTGGCAGGCCGAGCAGGGCTGGACGCTCTACCTCGACGGCGGTCCCGCCTTCGCGGCGCAGGCCGGCGACACCGCCGAACCTGCCGCCACCGGCAACCTGCGCCCGCTGCGGGCGCGGTCGCTGCTGCTCGCCACCGGCCTGACGCCGCGTCATCCGTCGCCGCTCTACCCTGAGCGGGACCGGCACGATCGCGTGCTCGACGCCATCGAGTTGACCGCCGTCCGCGACCGCCTGCCGCCGGGCAAGGTGCTGCTGCTCGGCGGCGGCGACAACGCCATCGAGAACGCCCTGTACCTTGCCGGTCGCGGTCATGCGGTCACGCTGTGGTCGCGCTCCGAATGGCGCGCGCAGAGCCACCTGATCCAGCAGCTCGATGGCGCGAACGGTTTGCGCCGCCGTCCCGCCCAGGCGCTGCCGACCGCGGTGACCGCGTCCCCGGACGGCGTGACCGTCACGTCCAAGGCCTACGGCGAAGAGCATTTCGATTACGTCGCGGTGCTGCTCGGCTACGAACCCGCGCCTTCGGCCTGGCTGCTGGTCGCCGATGCGCTCCAGCGCGCCGGCGTCACCGCGCCGTCGCAGCCCTTCCGCGATGAACCGCGCTTCGGCGTGCTGGGCCTGTTCGTCGCCGGCGATGCCAGCGGCCGCCAGCATCCCTGCGTGCAGACCGCACTGGGCGACGGCGTCGTCGCGGCCAAGCAGATCGAAGCCTTCCTGCGCCCGCTGCGCGAATCGCAGCCGCCGCCGGCGCTGCGCCGCAACAACCGCCAGGTGATCCACATCAACGGGCTGCGCTTCGGCGCCAACCTCGGCCTGCTCGATTTCGAGCGCGAGGGCCCGCAGCCCATCCTGGTCGACGCCGAGATCAACCTCGGCGCGCAGACCATCGTCTCGCGCGATGCCGACATCGGCCACGTGCTGGACTACCGCCGCGTGCGCACCATCATCATCGACGAGTGCACCGCGGAACACACCGACCTGCTCGAAGCCCTGCTGGGCAAGCTCTGCGTCCGGCTGATGAAGCTGCCCGGCGTGGTGGGCGTGCGCATCAAGGTGACCAAGCTCGAAATCTTCCCCGACTGCCAAGTCGCAATCAGCGCCGAATGTGGCCAGTGGTGAAGATCTGACCCACCCCCTACGCGCTGACGCGCGCCCCCTCAAGGGGGCGGGCCTGGCGGCCCGGCAGAGCCGGTTCCGCGGGCCCTGCTTGATGAATACATTGAGGACTGAACATGACCGACTCGACCACCACCATTGAAGGCATCGATCTGGCCGCCGCGGATGCCGCCGCCAAGAAGCACGCGCACGAGATGAACAAGCTCTCGAAGCGTCTGCACCGCCAGGTCGGCCAGGCGATCGGCGACTTCAACATGATCGAGGACGGCGACAAGGTCATGGTCTGCGTGTCCGGCGGCAAGGACAGCTACTCGCTGCTGGACATCCTGATCAACCTGCGTGACCGCGCGCCGATCAAGTTCAGCATCGTGGCCGTCAACCTCGACCAGAAGCAGCCCGGCTTCCCCGAGGACATCCTGCCCGCCTACCTGAAGTCGCGCGGCGTGGACTTCCACATCGAGGAGCAAGACACCTACTCCATCGTCAAGCGCCTCGTGCCCGAGGGCAAGACGACCTGCTCGCTGTGCTCGCGCCTGCGCCGCGGCATCCTGTACCGCGTGGCGGGCGAGCTCGGCGCGACCAAGATCGCGCTGGGCCACCACCGCGACGACATCGTCACCACGCTGATGCTGAACATGTTCTTCGGCAGCCGCATGAAGGGCATGCCGGCCAAGCTGGTCAGCGACGACGGCAAGAACGTCGTGATCCGGCCGCTGGCCTACGTGAAGGAATCCGACCTCGAGCGCTGGGCCGAGCACCGCGAATTCCCCATCATTCCTTGCAACCTCTGCGGCAGCCAGCCCAACCTGCAGCGCGCCACCGTCAAGGCCATGCTGCAGGACTGGGACAAGCGCTTCCCTGGCCGCGTGGACAACATGTTCACCGCGATGGGCAACATCGTGACCTCGCACATGATGGACCGCGAGCTGTTCCCGTTCGAGACCATCAAGGCGACCGGCGCGCCGGTGGCCGACGGCGACATCGCCTTCGACGAAGACGAGCAGTGCGGCACCCCGGCGCCGGCCACCGGCGTCGTCAACATCATCCGTCCGGGCGCCAAGGGGCAAGTCCCGGCCCCCGTGGACGATGCCGGCGAGGCGTACTCCGCCGCCGACTGAACATAGGTTTACCGAGCCGTCACGCCCTCCGCACGCGCGGGTCAACCGGCTGGGGCCACAATCGTTGCACTGTCACGCCGCACATCGGCGTCGAAGGGGCGTCGCCGGGCGCGGCAACTGCCCGGGTCGACGGTCCATCGCGGTATCCGACTGGAGGTCACCATGTTCACCTTGAATCGTCGAGTCGCCCTGCTGAGCCTAGGCGCCGCGGCTGCGCTGTCGCTCACCGGCTGCGCGGCCCTCAATACCGTCACCGCCGATGCGCAGACCTTCGGCAGCTGGCCGGCGGGTCGCCAGCCCGGCACCTTCGCCTTCGAACGGCTGCCCTCGCAGCAGCGCAACGAGGCCAGCCAGGCCTCGCTCGAGGACGCCGCCCGCGTCGCGCTGCTGAAAGCCGGCTTCACCGAGTCCGCCGACCCGAAGGCGGCCGACGTGGTCGTGTCGCTGGGTGCGCGCGTCAGCCGCTCCGGCCCCGCGCCGTGGGACGACCCGCTGTGGTGGCGCTGGAACGGCAGCTACTGGGGCTGGCGCTACGGCCCGGCCTGGCGTCCGTACTACAGCCGCTGGGGCTATTCGTACCCGATGGACCCGATGATGGAGCGCCGCTACGACCGCGAGGTCGCCATGCTGCTGCGCGACCGCAAGACCAACGAGCCGCTGTATGAGGCGCGCGCCTCCAACGACGGGCTCACCGAGGGCGGCAAGGAGCTCTTCGGCGCGCTCTTCGAGGCTTCGCTGGCCGACTTCCCGCAGACGCGCCCCGAACCGCACCGCGTGAGCGTGCAGCTGACACCGAAGTAGGACGGCCCACCCCCGGTCGGAGCCGTGGGCGCCGGCCGGCACCCCAGCCGGCACCCACAAGCGGCGACAACCGGTCACCGCGACGTC
>NZ_DASVNZ010000047.1:0-2618 GCF_036486225.1 Roseateles sp.
GCCCGCGTTCTGCAGCACGACCTGCATGCGCTCGGCGTTGCGGGAGGCCAGCAGCCACAGCACCAGGAACAGGCACAGCAGCGCCAGGCAGAAGTCGGCAAAGGCGACCTTCCACGCGCCGCCGTGGCCGTCGTCCTCGGCGCGGCGCGACACGCGCTTCACCACCGTCGGGTGGTGATCGCGCGCGCTCTTTGCGCCGGGGACGATGCCGCCGGGGCCGATGGACACGACCTCAGGCTGCACGGCGCTCTCCTTCGCCCGCCGGGCGGTCGCCCGCGCGGCGGCGCGGCGCGGCGGACGACGCATCGTCCGCGCCGATCGCGTCGATCCAGCTCTCCAGCAGCGCGAAGCTGGGCTTGATGTTGAGCTGCACCAGGCGGCGGCCGGCGTCGATCGCCAGCAGCGGCGGCTTGCCCGACACATGCGTCACCAGCACCACCTTCACCGACTCCAGCGAGGACAGCTCGTGATGCACCAGCTGCTTCATCATGTTGGACAGCGGGTCCATCACGCCGTAGCAGAAGAAGATGCCGATGAAGGTCCCCACCATCGCGGCCGCGACCATGACGGCGATCTCCCCGGTGCCCGCGCCTTCGGCGACGTGGTTCATCGCCATCACGATGCCCAGCACCGCGGCCAGGATGCCGAAGCCGGGCATCGCCTCGGCGATCTTGTGCAGCGACTTGGACGGCTGGATCAGCTCGTCGTGGATGGCCTCGAGCTCCTGCTCCAGCACGCCCTCCAGCTCATGCGCGTTGATCTTGCCCATCGCCATCAGCCGGAAGTTGTCGACGATGAAGTGCAGCAGCTTGCGGTTCTCCAGGATCAGCGGATAACGCTGGAACAGCGCGCTCTCGTGCGGCGCCTCGACGTGCGCGTCCAGCGCCTTCAGGCCGCCGGCCGCCGTCTGCAGCAGCTCGTACATCAGCAGCAGCAGCTGACGCTGGAACTCCTGGCCGTGGTCGCTGCGGCGCACCAGCTTGCGCAGCTGCAGCAGCATCTCCGACAGCACGTGGCGCGGGTTGCCCAGCACGATCGCGCCCACGCCGGCGCCGACGATGATCAGCAGCTCCACCGGCTGCCAGATGACCTTGAACTGGCCGCCGTGCAGCATGAAGCCGCCGAAGACGCAGCCCAGGACGATCCCGATTCCGATGAGTGCCTGCATGTCCGTTCCCCTTGTTCCTGTTGCGCCGGTCTTCAGACTTGCTGGAGGAAGGCGCGCATCTTGGCGAGCGCGGCCTTGTTGATCTGCGAGACGCGCGCCTCGGTGAGATCGAGCACGGCGGCGATCTCCTTGAGACTGGCGTCGAATTCGTAATAGAGCTGGATCACGCGCTGCTCGCGCTCGTTGAGCGCCGTCAGCGCCTGCGCGATCGAGCGCGTGACCATCAGCTGCGCTTCCGGGTTGCGGTGCTCGCTGGGCAGCTGCGCGAGTTCCTCCACCAGCTCGTCGAAGCTGGCCATCTCCTCGGCCACCTCGGCCTGGAGGAAGTCCTGGTACTGCTGCGGCGTGAGCTTCAGGTGGCGCAGGATCTCGGCCTCGGTCGCCTCGCGGCCGAGCTGCCGGGTGAGCGCGCGCAGCGCGTCGCGCTGCTTGTGGCTGTCCTGGCGCACGGTGCGCGGGCGCCAGTCCTGGCGGCGCAGCTCGTCCAGGATCGCGCCGCGCACCCGCAACGCGGCGAAGGGTCCGAACCCCGCGTCCGGCGGCCCGTAGCGGCGCAGCGCCTCCAGCAAGCCCATCAGGCCGACCTGCGCCATGTCCTCGCGGTCCATCACCGCGCTGGCCTGCGCCGACAGCTGCCGCACCACGCGTTTGACCAGCGGCGCGTACTCGAGCAGCGCGCGCTGCTCCATCGCGGCACTCTGCGCGGCGCTCAGGCCCGCCGTCGCGACGGCGCCCCATTCGGCGTAGGCGTGCTGCACCAGGCCCTCACTCGATGATCAGCTTGCCGATGAGCGCCTCGGCGAACGGCGCGTCGCGCCGGTCCGTCGCATAGCTCTCGGCATAGGCCTGGTTGAGCAACTCGGCGAACTGCTCGACGCTCATCGCCTGCGCGCTCTCGACCGTGTGCGTGGACAGCGCCTTCACGGCCACCGTGCGCAGCAGAGGGAGGTGGTCCTTGGTGCGCTTCTCCTGCTCGGGCAGCGTCTTGAAGACGATGTCCACCGCCATGTAGTGCGACACCGCCGAGCCGTTGGGGCCGCGCAGCATCACCAGGACCTTGTCCAGCGTCACGTACTTGTAGTCGGGCGCGGGCTTGCCGTCGTCCTTGGGATCCTTGGCGTCCTTCGCGTCCTTGCCGCCATGGGCGGCGTCCGCGGCGGCGGCCGACGGCGTCTTCGTGCCGTCCGCCTTCAGCCACCACACGGCCGCGCCGGCACCGCCGGCCGCCAGCAGTGCGACGGCGGCGACCACGCCGATCAACTTGGTCCTGCTCTTCATCGCGGGGTCCTCGTGTTGCCGCTCATGACGACTGCGCCTGCGCTCGCCGTGCTGCCAGCCAGCGCATCCGCGAAGCCGAAGGCGGCGGAAGCGCCCGCTGCGCCCGTGTCCTCGTCCTGCAGCGCGCGGCCGGGCTGGCGCTGCGCGTCGCGTTGTTGACCGTTCGATTGCG
>NZ_DASVNZ010000065.1:0-13729 GCF_036486225.1 Roseateles sp.
CTGGGCGCGAACGAGGAGGACACGGCCACGGCCGAGGCCCTGCTGCGCGAACCCGCGCCGGCCGCACCCGAGCCGCGCCTGCCGCAGCTCGACGACGACCGCCTGTCCTGGGTGCCCGGCGACCGCGCCATCCTCATCATCGAGGACGACCAGCGCTTCGCACTGATCCTGCGCGACCTGATCCGCGAGATGGGCTTCGTCTGCCTGATGGCGCACACGGCGGCGAACGGTCTGTCGATCGCGCAGCGCTACGCGCCCAGCGCGATCCTGCTCGACATGAACCTGCCGGACCACTCCGGCCTGGGCGTGCTGGACCAGCTCAAGCGCGAGCCGCTGACGCGCCACATCCCCGTGCACGTGATCTCGGTGGCCGACTACACGCACGAGGCGATGGAGCGCGGCGCGGTCGGCTACGCCTTCAAGCCGGTCAAGCGCGAGGAGCTCGAGGTCGCGCTGAACAAGCTCGAAGCCAAGTTCTCGCAGCGCCTGCGCACGGTGCTGGTGGTGGAGGACGATGCGCGCCAGCTCGACAGCATCCGCCACCTGCTGGCCGCCGACGAGGTCCGCATCGAGGGCGTCGCCACCGCGGCCGAGGCGCTCGAGGCGCTGCGCCGCTCGACCTTCGACTGCATGGTGATGGACCTGAACCTGCCCGACATGAGCGGCTACGACCTGCTCGACCAGATGGCGCTGCAGGAGGACGTCGCCTTCCCGCCGGTGATCGTCTACACCGGCCACACGCTGACGGCGCAGCAGGAGCAGCAGCTGCGGCGCTACTCGCGCTCCATCATCATCAAGGGCGCGCGTTCGCCCGAGCGGCTGCTCGACGAGGTCACGCTGTTCCTGCACCAGGTGGAAGCGCAGCTGCCGCCGGAGCGCCAGAAGATGCTCAAGGAAGTGCGGGCGCGGGACAACATGCTCGAAGGCCGGCGCGTGCTGGTCGTCGAGGACGACGTGCGCAACATCTTCGCGCTGTCGGCGGTGCTGGAGCCCAAGGGCGTGAAGGTGGACATCGCGCGCAACGGCCGCGAGGCGCTGGAGCGGCTCTCCGCGCCGCTGCAGGGCCCCGGCGCGATGCCGGCGGTGGACCTGGTGCTGATGGACATCATGATGCCGGAGATGGACGGCTACACCGCGATGCGCGAGATCCGCGCGCGCGCCGAGCTGCGCCGGCTGCCCATCATCGCGCTCACCGCCAAGGCGATGAAGGACGACCAGGAGAAGTGCATGGCCGCCGGCGCCAACGACTACATCGCCAAGCCGCTGGACATCGAGAAGCTGCTCTCGCTGGTGCGGGTGTGGATGCCGCGATGAGGATCGCCGGGCGATGACGCAGGATCCGAACGACGGCCGCGGCCACCCTGACGGCCCTGGCAGGCACGCGGACGACCTCGAGGTCCGGCTGATCCTGGAGGCGATCTACGAGCGTTACCACTACGACTTCCGCGACTACGCGGGCAGCTCGCTGCGCCGCCGGCTCAAGGCCGCGCAGCAGCGCTTCGTCTGCGCCAATCTGTCGCAGCTGCAGGGGCGCCTGCTGCACGAGCCGGAAGTCTTCCGCTCCGTGCTGGGCGACCTGACGGTGCAGGTCAGCGAGATGTTCCGGGACCCGGAATACTTCCTCGCGCTGCGCGAGCAGGTCGTGCCGGTGCTGCGCACCTTCCCGTCGCTGCGCATCTGGGTGGCGGGCTGCAGCGGCGGCGAGGAGGCGTATTCCATGGCCATCCTCATGAAGGAGGAAGGGCTGCTGGATCGCACGCTGATCTACGCGACCGACATCAGCCAGGAGGCGCTCGCGCAGGCGCAGGCGGGGGTGTACCGGGTCGACCAGGTGCCGCTGTACACCGCGAACCACCGCGCGTCGGGCGGGCATGGCTCGCTGTCGGAGCACTACACGGCGGCCTACGACCACGTGCTGATGGACAAGGCGCTCAAGGAACGCATCGTCTTCAGCGACCACAGCCTGTCCACGGACAGCGTGTTCGCGGAGGTGCAGCTGGTGTCGTGCCGCAACGTGCTGATCTATTTCAATCGCGCGCTGCAGGACCGTGCGCTCGGACTGTTCACCGAGGCGCTGTGCCGCAACGGCTTCCTCGGACTGGGCGCGCGCGAGACGCTGCGCTTCTCGGCGCACGCCGGCGAGTTCATCGAGATCGCGGCGAAGGAACGCGTCTACCAGAAGCGCTCGACCTGATCCGCGGGCCCGGGGCTTGCCGAACTCCTGCATCGACCCGCACCGGGTCTCACAGGAGAAGCACCATGGCCACCAGCAGCATCCTCGGCGGAACGCAGGCGCCCGCGCAGGCGAAGGGACGGGGCACGGACTCGCTCGGACCGAGCGACAGCTCCGACAGCGGCAGCGACATCTCCGGCGAGCGTCAGATGAGCACCGGCCCGGACGATCCGGACGAACTCGGCGCGACGCCGTCGAATCCCGGCAGCGACACCGACCGTTTCGGCACTGGGGAGCGCGCTTCGGCAACGCCGGGGAGGGACCACGAGGCCGCCGACATTTCACCGGATCGCGTCAGTCGCGAGCCGTCTCCGGACGACATCGACGCGAGCATCGATGTGGAGGACCTCGCCAGCGGCGACGATCCGTCGGCCGGGCCCGATCCCGAGCATGCGGAAGACGATGAGGATGTCGACGAGGATGTCGACCGATAAGGAACTCAGCGACGCCGGGAGGCGTCGCTCTCAGCGCTCAGAACGGGCTCAGAACGAGCCGACCGCCACCATCGACGCGAACGCGCCCAGCGCCAGCGCGCCGACCCACAGGCGCAGCGGCGCGGGCTCGTCACGAGGACGGCGCTGCTGATGGCGATGCGCCAGGAAGCAGGCGACCGATGCGCCGCCGGCCAGCAGGAACACCAGCGCGTAGCCCAGGCCCTCGACGGAGCGGCCATGGTGCAGCGCCAGCGCCAGGACGATCTGTCCGAGCATGAGGCCCGCCACGCCGGACACGGCGGTCGAGGAGAGGGCGGCGGAGGTGGCGGTGCGGCTGGGTTGCGACATGGTGTGCGGAGCTCGTGGACGGCGGCGGAAGGTGTCGACAGGGTGTCGAAAGGCGACAGCGGATTGTCCCGTCCGCATCACCGCCGGAGCCCCTTGAAAAGCGCCGCGCGAGCGCAGTAATTCGCGCAGGCCGGCGTGGGGATGGCACCGCCGATCGCGTGGGTTTTCGTCGCATGGCGAACCGATCGCGGCGGCCTTGCGCGCGTGCGAGATCCAGCGAGACCGTTTGCGGCGCCGCAGCGACCACTTTTCCCCGAAGCCATCGAAGGAAACCGTGTTTTTGTTGCATTGCAGCACCCCCTGTTCGCGGGGTGTTTTCAGGCACGGAAACCCCCTTTCGTAGCACCTTCCTGGTACATGCGGAAGAGGGCTAGTTTTTATGTGGGTGGACGAACAGACTCCCTCTGGGGCGGGTGGTGAACTGCGGTGTCCGCAAGTTGCGGATTCCTTCCTTTTCGGAGCAACCACCATGACCCTGCCTTTGCTCTCCCGGAAGCCCGTGGCATTCCAGCGTACCCTGCTGGCTCTTGCCCTGGCCGCCGCCAGCGCCAGCGCTTCCGCGCTACCGCAATTCACCTGGGACCCGGCTGCCGCCGGCCTGAACGGCTCGTCGTTCACGGCTGACAACCTGCTGGTGTCGAACTACTCGACCATCACCTTCGGGGCCGGCAACACGTTTGCGGAATCGGGCTACCTGGCGATCAGCGCCGCGCAGCTCGGCGGCATCACGCTGCCGTCCAGCGGCCTGAACGCGGACTACGGCTTCTACATCCAGTTCAGCGGCTCCGGCACGTTGTCGCAGGCCGGCAACCCGGGCACCACCCCGACGCTGGGCACGCTGACCTCGCTGACCTACACCCTGTACGGCTACAACGGCACCTCGTCGTTCGGCTTCGCCGGCAACACGCCGACCGAAACCGCGACCGGCGAAGTGGCCCTGGCCAGCGGCTCGCTGGTGCTGGGCACGGTGGCGACCACGCCGCTGGGCGACGGCACCTTCAACCCGTCGGCCAACGCCAAGCTGACGCTGAACTGGCTGGTGGACGGCTTCCAGACCTCGCTGCCGGTCTACAACCTGGCGCTGACCTCGTTCTCCAACACGACGTCGCAGGTCGAGCCCTTCGCCGGCGGATTCCGCATCCGTCAGGGCGGCGGTTCGATCAACTTCGCATCGGCGGTGCCGGAACCCTCGACCTACGCGATGCTGATCGCCGGTCTGGGCGCCATCGGCTTCGTCGCGCGTCGCCGGACCCGTTCGGAGAAGTGATGACGAGACCGGTCCCTCGGGACCGGTCGCACGATCCCACGGCATCGGAACGCGAGGGCATGCGGGTGCCCGGACGTTCCGGCGCGTGGTGATCGAGTGAAACGCGCAACAGGGCGGCGGCGAGAGCCGGCGTCTTCGCGTGCGACGGGCGTGTCCATGACACGTTCCACGAGCCCCCGTCCACGACGGGATGCTCGCTGTGGTGCTTGAACAGCGATGCAGAGCCCTCAGGCCTGCACGGCGACGGGCGCGAAGGTGGCAGAGGTGGCCGCGTTCACGTCGTCCAGGTCCTGAGGCAGCAGACGCTGGAAGTCCTGCTTGAGCAGGGCGTAGCACTCGCAGGCCCGGGCCTCCAGCCCCGGCCGGTCCAGTACCGCGATATGTCCGCGGGAATAACGGATCAGGCCGGCGGCCTGGAGGCGCTGGGCGCTTTCGGTGACGCCTTCCCGGCGCACACCCAGCAGGTTGGAGATCGACTCCTGCGTCACCGACAGCTCGCAATGCCCATGCTGACGATCCAGCGACTGCAGCAGCCAGCGGCACAACTGCCGTTCCAGCGCATGGTGACGGTTGCAGACCGCCGTGTGGGCGATCTGGCTGATCAGCGATTGCACATAACGCAGCAGCAGCTGCGTCGACGGGCCGACGCGCATCAGCTCTTCCCGCACCAGGGACACCCGCATGCGGAAGGCCAGGCCGGCGCGTTGCACGACCGCGCGGCAGGCCGGCGACTCGCCGCCCATCGCCGCCGCCAGGCCCGCGGCGCCTTCGGAGCCGATCATCGCGACCTGGGTCGCATCGCCCGAGTGGGTCGTGTGGATCAGCGACACGATCGCGGTGATCGGGAAGTAGACGTGGGTGGCGGGGCTGCCGGCCTCGAAGAGCACGCGGCCCTTGAGCAGCTCCACGGTCTCGAGCTGCGCGGACCAGCGCGCCTGGTCCTCGGCGGGCAGCTGCACGAGCAGCAGGTTCGCACGAGGGTGTGTGGCGGAAGGGTTTGCGGCAAGAGAAAGGGACATCGATAGGCTCCAGGAACTGCACATCCGTTCCAGCCGGACACTATGGCAATCACCGTACCCGCCGAGGTATCGATGCGTGTCTTCGGTGCCATTGCGTGTGCGCCGCGTCGCTGTTTCCGGGGTGTCCCCAAATGCGTGCGGCAACGCACCAGGTTCTCGATGCTGTCCGCACAGCGATCTAGGGGGCCCGCGCCCACGGGCCTACCGGACGGCGTCTCGCTCCCTATAACGAGGACATGCGCGACGCCATCGGCCATAACCCATCGGTCGAGGCGCCAGAGCGCATCCACGACTCCCACCGAGGAAGACAAATGAATCGATCCACCACGCGGTTCCCAGGGTCCCTCCACGCGTTCCGGCGCTTCGTGCACCGGTCCGCACGCCCGTTGGCGGGCATCGCGCTCGCGCTGTCCTTCGGCGCGGCGCAGGCCGAGAGCATCCTGTTCGTCGGCAACAGCTTCACCTACGCGCAAGGCTCGTCGGTGATGCAGTTCAATCCCGGCTCGGTGACCGACCTCAACGGCACCGGCATCGGCGGCATCCCGGCGTTGTTCAAGGCCTTCACCGCGCAGGCCGGCCTCAACTACGACGTGAGCCTGGAGACCGTCGGCGGCAGCGGGCTGGACCTGCACTACAACACCAAGATGGGCCTGATCAACAAGCCCTGGGATCGGGTCGTGCTGCAGAGCTACAGCACGCTGGACGCGGCGCGTCCCGGCAATCCGGCCACGCTGATCCAGTACTCGGGCCTGCTGGCCGACGCGCTGCACGCGCAGAACGCCAACGTGAAGATCAACCTGATGGCGACCTGGTCGCGCGCGGACCAGACCTACCCGCCCAGCGGCGCCTGGTACGGCCAGTCGATCTACCAGATGGCCGAGGACGTCTACACCGGCTACCTGCAGGCGGATCAGGCCTCCGACAAGATCGACGGCGTGATCCCGGTGGGACTGGCCTGGAACCGCGCGATGTCGCAGGGCTTCGCCGACACCAACCCTTACGACGGCATCGACGCCGGCAAGGTCAAGCTCTGGGCCAGCGACAACTACCACGCCAGCATGTACGGCAGCTACCTGGAGGCGCTGACGATCTTCGGCAAGATCACCGGCCTGGATCCGCGCAGCCTGGGCGCGGACGAGACCGCCGCGGCGCAGTTGGGCATCACCCAGGCGCAGGTGCGGGTGATGCAGCAGCTGGCCTTCGAGCAGCTTGCCGCGCCGGTGCCGGAGCCGTCGACCTGGGCCATGCTGGCGGCAGGCGTGGGCCTGCTGGCGGTCTGGCGCCGCCGCGGCGTTCAGTCCTCGCGGCGCTCCAGCACGTAACCCATGCCGCGCACGGTGTGCAGCAGCGCGACGCCGAAAGGCTTGTCGAGCTTGCCGCGCAGCCGTCGCACGGCGACCTCGACGACGTTGGTCTCGCTGTCGAAGTTCATGTCCCAGACCTGCTCGGCGAGTTCGGTCCGGGACAAGACCTGACCCTGGCGCCGCAGCAGCAGCGTCAGCAGGCTGAGTTCCTTGGGCGTGAGGTCGAGCCGCTGTCCGGCGCGCTGGACCTTGCGTCGCAGCAGGTCGACCTCGAGGTCGGCGAGCTTGAGCACGGTGGCCTCGGCCGGCGGGGTGCCGGCCGCGCGGCGCAGCAGCGCCTGGATGCGGGCCACCAGTTCGGAGAAGGCGAAGGGCTTGCACAGGTAGTCGTCGGCGCCGGCCTGCAGGCCGCGCACGCGGTCCTCGACCTCGGCGCGCGCCGTCATCATCAGCACCGGCAGCGCGCGCGTGTGGTCCTGCTGGCGCAGCGCCGCCAGCACCGCCAGGCCGTCGATGCCCGGCAGCACGCCGTCCAGCAGCACCAGGTCGTACTGGCCTTCGCTGGCCTGGTGCAGGCCGTCCACGCCGTCGCGCACCAGGTCGACGACGAAGCCTTCCTGCGTCAGCCCGCTGCGCAGGTAGTCGCCGAGCTTGTCCTCGTCCTCGATGACGAGCAGTTTCATCGCACTCCCTTTCCGGATGAGGCGCCCCCGAAAGCGTCGCCAGGCGCCGCAATGAGCGCGTGCCGCGCAGGCGTCGGACGCCGGCCGGTCCCGCCCCTAGAATCGGCCCATCATGCCCCTTCGGACCCCGTCCTCTTCCGCGCCACGCGCCGGGTCCGTCAGCGGCAAGTTGCGCGCCATGGTCTGGCTGATCGTGCTGCCCACGCTGCTGTTGTCGGTGATCGCCGGCATGGCGGTCTTCCACACCGAGCGGCGCGCCGCCGTCGCCGCCGCCACCGAGACCGCCGAGGCGCTGAGCCTGGTCGCCGACCGCGAGATGGCGGTGCGCACGGCGCTGCTGCAGGCGCTGAGCGTGTCGCCCAGCCTGGCCGAGGGCCGGCTGGAACTCTTCCACGGCGAAGCCGCCCGGCTCGTCGCCGGCACGCCCAACACCATCGTGCTGACGACGGTCGAAGGCCGGCAGCTGATCAACACCCGGATCGCCTGGGGTCAGCCCTTGCCCGCGGCGGGCGGCTTCACGGACGGCATCGACGGCACGCGCCGGCTGCTGGTCTCCAACCTCTACCTCGGCCCGGTGGACCGCAAGCCCAGCTTCGCCGTCCGCGTGCCGGTGACGGTGCTCGGCAAGCCCATGTACCTCGGCTACGGCAGCCCGGTCAGCGAGATGCAGCAGATCTTCCGCCAGCAGCCGCTGCCCGAGGGCTGGCTGGGGGTGGTGCTGGACCGCAACGGCGTCGTCATCGCGCGCACCCGCGACCCGGAGAAACGGGTCGGCCAGCGGGCCAGCGCCAACATGCTGGCCGCGCTGGGGCGCGGGGACCAGGGCGTCGTCGACGCGCGCACGCTGGACGGCGAGCCGGTCTTCACCGTCTTCAGCCGCGCGCCCGATTCGGGCTGGGTGGTGCTCATCGGGCTGAGCCAGTCGGAGCTCGCCAAGGGCGCCTGGACCGCCTTCGCGATGATGCTGGCCTTGTCGCTGGCCTTCATCGTGCTGGCGCTGGTGCTGGCAAGGCGCATGAGCCGGGCGATCGCGGAGCCACTGCGGCGCCTGCGCAAGGACGCGATCCGCATGGGCAGCGGGGCGACGATCGCCGCGGCGCCCGGCGGCGTCGACGAGATCGACGTGGTCCAGCAGGCGCTCGCCACGGCCAGCCGCGAGCGCGCGGGCAACGAGTCCCGCCTGCGCGAGGAGATCGAGGCGGCGGTCGCGCAGACGCGCCATGCCCAGCAGGCGGCGCTGCGCAGCCAGAAGCTGGAGGCGCTGGGCCGGTTGACCGGCGGCATCGCACACGACTTCAACAACCTGCTGCAGACGATGACGACGGGGCTGCAGCTGGCACGCCGGCTCAGCACCGATCCGCGCGCGGACACGGCGCTGGAGGCCTGCCAGCGCGCGACCGCGAAGGCGGCGCAGCTGACGCGTCAGTTGCTGGCCTTCGGACGCCCGCAGGTCGGCCACGAGGCGGTCATCGACCTGCGGCGCCAGCTGCCGGAGCTGATGGCGCTGGCCGGCGGCGCGGTGGGCAGTGCCGTCGAGGTCGAGCTGGACATCGACGAGGACCTGTGGCCCGTGCGAACGGACCCGGTGCAACTGGAACTGGCAGTGCTGAACCTCGCGCTCAACGCGCGCGATGCCATGCACGGACGGGGACGACTCACCGTCTCCGCCCGCAAGCGCGTGCTGGCGGAGGGCGATCCTGTGGGCCTGGCGCCCGAGTTGCTGCCGGGGGACTACGTCGCGATCGCGGTGCGCGACACCGGCGACGGCATGTCGCAGGAGCAGATGGAACGCGCGTTCGAGCCCTTCTTCACGACCAAGGCGGTGGGGCAGGGCACGGGTCTGGGGCTGGCGCAGGTCTATGCGCTGGCGCGCTCGGCGGGCGGCACGGCCGGCATCGTCAGCAAGATCGGCCTGGGCACCGAGGTCACGCTGTGGCTGCCGCGCTCGCACGGCAGGACGCAGACGCAAGAGCCGATCGAGCGCACGGCCACGGCCGATGGGGAGCGGCGCTTCGCCGGCACGGTGCTGCTCGTGGAGGACGAGCCCTCGGTGCGCGAGCTGACCGCGCAGGCGCTGGAGGAGCGCGGCTTCACCGTGAAGACGGCGCCGACGGCCGACCAGGCCCTGGACCAGTTGCGCGGCGGGCTGACGGCGGACGTGGTGCTGACCGACATCGTGATGCCGGGCGAGCGCAGCGGCGTGGACCTGGTGCGGACCTTGAAGGTGCTGAAGCCGACGCTGCCGGTGGTGCTGGCCAGCGGCCACCCGGTGCGCATCGAGGAAGCGCCCAACGTGCCGCTGGTGCCCAAGCCGTATGACATCGATGCGCTCGCGGCGGTGTTGGCGGAGGCGATGAATCCCACGCAGGCGGCGCAGACGACGAACGCGCGCTGAGGCGCCACAGAGCCGCCTTGTCGTTCGATGCGCGGCCTGCGCCGTGCGCGAGAACCAGGCAGGCCAACCAGGCACTGAAGGGCTTTCGTCAAGGGAACATCGGATGGACGGATTCACGCCTGACAACACGGTCTACGGCCTCAGGGCGGTGGGCACGCCTGCTCCATCGGTCACGGCACCGCCTCCTGTTGAAGGGGTGGATGCCGAGCCCTCGGCGTGGCCGATGCGATGGAACGAACTAGAAGGGCTGCTCGTCGATGCTTCGGCGAGGGCGGGAAACACGGAACGCCTGAGCAGAGTCAGCTTGGTCGGCGGCCACCTGATGGCGGCATTGGAGGGTGAGAGCAGCGTCCAGACCGCCCACGACCTCGCGGACCTGCCCGCCGACCGCCTGGCCGGCTGGATCGCCGCCCTGGTGCTGGCGGGCTATCAGGAGCCCGGTGGCACGCGCGACGAGTGGACGGGGAGTGCCGCCGTCCGTGCCTGCGGATCATCAACGTCAGTGGCCACGCAAGTGAATGAGCTCCTGGGTCGCTTGCTCGGCGAACCGGTCCTTCAGCGTTTGAGAAAAGGGCCCCACAGGTCCACGCTCTGCGCCTACTTGATGTTGGAAGCTGTAGGGCCCGGCGAATATCGAGGATCGGCCGACCCGGCACCGATGCTGGACGAGATTCAGGACGACCTGGGCCAACTGACGCAGCAAGCGCAGACGCAGAGACTCGCACTGCAGCGTGCAGGAGAAGCGCTGCGACTGCAGCGGAACCGCCTGGCACGCATGCCCAATGCGATACCCATTCCCACCAGACAGGAGCGCCAGCCCGTCGAGGGACAGACAACGCCCAGCATCCTGGAACTCGCCATACGCCTGCGGTGAACGGCACCGCGGAGTTGGGTGGCGTCAGATCGCGCCCGGTCACGCCACCTTTGGCAGATCCTTCAGCAGCTTGTCGAGCGTGATCGGATAGTCCCGCACGCGCACGCCGGTGGCGTTGTGGATCGCGTTGGCGACGGCGGCCGCGACGCCGCAGATGCCGAGTTCCCCGACGCCCTTGGCCTTGAGCGGCGAGGACAGCGGATCCGTCTCGTCGAGGAACACGACCTCCTGGTGCGGGATGTCGGCATGCGCCGGCACCTCGTAGCCCGCCAGGTCGTGGTTGACGAAGAAGCCGCGGCGCTCGTCGACATGCAGCGCCTCCATCAGCGCCGCGCCGACCCCCATCGTCATCGCGCCGATGACCTGGCTGCGCGCCGCCTTCGGGTTGAGGATGCGGCCCGCCGCGCACACGGCCAGCATGCGCCGCACCCGGACCTCGCCGGTGAAGGCGTCGACCGCGACCTCGACGAAGTGGCCGCCGAAGGTCGACTGCTGGTACTTCTTGTCGAGGTCGCCGAACTCGATCCTGTCCTCGGCGGCCAGGCCCTCGTTCCCGGCGACCTCGCCCAGCGACACGCTGCGTCCGCCGCCGCGCACCTGACCGTCGGCGAAGACGGCTTCCTTCGCATCGATGCCGGCCTTCTTCGCGATCATGTCGCGCAGCGCCACGCAGGCCGCGTAGACGCCCGAGGCCGAGCTGTTGGCGCCCCATTGCCCGCCCGAGCCCGCCGACACCGGCAGCGCGGAATCGCCCAGCCGCACGACCACCTGCTCCAGCCCGATGCCCATCATCTCCGCCGCGGTCTGCGCGAGGATGGTGTAGGTGCCCGTGCCGATGTCGGTCATGTCGGTCTCGACGGTGACGATGCCGCGGCGGTCCAGCCGCACGCGCGCGCCGGACTTCATCACGATGTTGTTGCGGAAGGCCGCCGCGACGCCCAGGCCGATCAGCCAGCGGCCGCCGGGACCTTCGCGCCGCTGCCCCGGCGCGGTACGACGGCTCCAGCCGAAGCGCTCCGCGCCCGTGCGCAGGCACTCGGTCAGCCGGCGCTGCGAGTACGGCCGTTCCGGCTTCTCCGGATCGACCTGCGTGTCGTTGGCGATGCGGAACTGGATCGGGTCCATGCCCAGCTTCTCCGCCAGCTCGTCCATCGCGATCTCGAGCGCCATCAACCCCGGCGCCTCGCCGGGCGCGCGCATCGCGTTGCCCTCGGGCAGGTTGAGCACCGCGAGCTTCATCGCGGTCATCCGGTTCGCGCCCGCGTAGAGCAGCCGCGTCTGCGCGACCGCCGTCTCCGGTCCGCCGCCGGGCAGGTCGCCGGACCAGCTCTCATGCCCGATCGCCGTGATCTTCCCGTCGCGCCCCGCGCCGATGCGCAGACGCTGGATGGTCGCGGGCCGGTGGGTCGTGTTGTTCATCATCAGCGGCCGCTGCAGCGCAACCTTCACCGGCCGCCCGCAGGCCTTCGCGCCCAGCGCGGCCATCAGCACGTCCGCGCGCAGGAACAACTTGCCGCCGAAACCGCCGCCGATGAAGGGCGAGATCAGCCGCACCTTGTCGCGCGCCAGGCCCAGCGTCTTCGCCAGGTCGCCGCGGCCCCAGTCGATCATCTGGTTGGCGGTCCAGACCGTGAGCTTGTCGCCTTCCCAGACCGCCAGCGTCGCATGCGGCTCCATCATCGCGTGCGACTGGTCCGGCGTCGTGTAGGTCTGGTCGATCTTCACCGGCGCCTGCGCGAACGCGGTGTCGAAGTCGCCGACCTTCGTTTCGGGCGGGGTGCCGCCGGGACCGTCGGCTTCCTTGGGCGGCGTGGCCTGGTCCTTGGCCTTCGCCAGGCTGAAGGCGCCGTCCTCGCGCGCGTACTCGACGCGGATCAGCGCCGCGCCCGCGCGGGCCTGCTCGAAGCTTTCCGCGACGACCACGGCGATGGCCTGGTGGTAGTGCTCGATCTCCGGCCCGCCGAGCAGCTTGGCGGTGTTCATGTTGCCCTTGCCGAGCTTGCCCGCGTTGTAGGCGGTGACGATGGCCAGCACGCCCGGCGCGGCCTCCGCCGCCTGGACGTCGAGGGTCGAGAGGCGGCCCTTGGCGATGCCGGCGCCGACGATGACACCGTAGGCGGCGTTCTTCGCCACGTCATGGCGTTCGTAGGCGTAGGGCGCGGTGCCGGTCGTCTTGCGCGGTCCGTCGATGCGGTCGGTCGGCTTGCCGACGACGCGCAGCTGATCGATCGGATTCGTGGTGGCGGGGGTGTCGAACTTCATGCGGTGCTCCCGGTGACCTTGGCTTGCGCGAGCACCGCGGCGAGCGTGCGCTCCACCAGCGGCAGCTTGAAGGCGTTCTCGGCGGTCGGCGTCGCGCCGGTCAGCAAGGCGTGTGCGGCCGCGGGCGCGCCTCGTCGCAGGTCACGCTCGGCGGCTTCGGCCCGCCACGGCTTGGGGGCGATGCCGCCGACGGCGAAGCGGCCGCTGCCGTCGCGCTGGATGATCGCGCCCACTGAGACCAGCGCGAACGCATACGACGCCCGGTCGCGGACCTTGTGATAGAGATGCGTGCCGACGACCGGCCTGGGCAGCGTCACCGCGGTGATCAGCTCGCCGGCCTCGAGCGTGGTCTCGACGTGGGGCGTGTTGCCGGGCAGCCGATGGAAGTCCGCGATCGGGATGCGCCTCGCCTGGCCGTCGGGACGCATTGCCTCCACCGTCGCGTCCAGCACCCGCATCGCCACGGCCATGTCGCTCGGATGCGAGGCGATGCAGGCCTCGCTGACGCCGATGACCGCGAGCGGCCGGCTCATGCCGCCGATCGCCGAGCAGCCGCTGCCCGGCTTGCGCTTGTTGCACGGCTGGTCGGTGTCGTAGAAGTAGGGGCAGCGCGTGCGTTGCAGCAGGTTGCCGGCGGTCGTGGCGCGGTTGCGCAGCTGGCCCGACGCGCCGGCGAGCAGCGCCCGCGACGGCACGCCGTAGTCGCGCCGCACGCGGGCGTCGGCGGCGAGGTCGCTGTTGCGCACCAGCGCGCCGATGCGCAGGCCGCCGTCGGCCGTGGCCTCGATGCGGTCGAGCCCGAGCCGGTTCACATCGACCAGGTGCGGCGGATGCTCCACGTCGAGCTTCATCAGGTCGAGCAGGTTGGTGCCGCCGGCGATGAAGCGAGCACCCGGAACCTTCGCCGCCC
>NZ_DASVNZ010000070.1:0-7349 GCF_036486225.1 Roseateles sp.
TGCGCGGTCTGGGCGGCGTTGACGGTGATCGTCTCCGCACACTGCCGCAGCTCCCGCGCCGCGCTGCTCGCGTTGATCGGCCTGTGGGTCGTCGCGGTCTTCCTGGTGCCGCGACTGGGCGCGGCGGCGATCGAGCGCCTCGCGCCCCTGCCGACGGGCCAGGCCTTCTGGTCGGCCGTCGGCCGCGACATCGAGCAGGGGCTCCCCGGCGACGGCGACGCCAGGCAGCGCCTGCAGGCCTTCGAGGCCCGCTTGCTCGCCGAGCACGGCGTGAGCCGCCTGGAGGACCTGCCGCTCGGCGCCAACGCCGCGCGACGCCTGTTCCGCGATGCCTACGCGGCGCGCGTCCACGCGCTGCACTTCGACGCGCTGTGGGCGGCGCAACTGCGCCAGCAGACCTGGCTGCGCGGCCTGACCGCGATCAGCCCCTACGCGGCGATGCGCGCGGTCGGCGGCGCGCTCGCGGGCACGGACCTCGCGCATCGCCGGCATTTCGAAGACGCCGCCGAACAGTACCGCCAGACCTTCACCACGCGCATGGACGAATGGGACCGCGACGCCACGCGCGGCCTCACCTCCTTCGAGAGCCGCTATGCGGGCGACGCGCAATGGCGCGCGATCCCGGACTGGACTTACGAGCCGCCCGGCTGGCGCTTCGCGCTGCGCGCGGCGGGGCCCGATCTCGGGCTGCTGGCGCTGTGGCTGATGGCGGCCCTCGGCGGGCTCTGGTTCAGCGCGCGGAGGCTGATCCCATGAGCATCCTTCCCGACATCGACACCTGGCGCGCCGAAGGCTTGCGCCTGCGCCGCCAACCGCTGGCGTGGATCGCGCTGGGCGCCTTGCTGCTGGCGCTGCTGACCGCCGCCTCGTCGGCGGGATTCGAGGCCCGCGCATGGCGGCAGGCCGCCGCTGCTGAGGAAGCCCGTCGCACGGGGCTCATCGACGCCGCCGTCGAGCAGTTCCGCGCGACATCGCCCGGCCCCGCCGCCGCGCAGGCGACCTACCAGCTCGGCCGCGGCGAACTCGGCGCGACGCGTTGGCAGGTGGGCGACGGACTCGGGCTCGGCGTCGACCGGCTGCGCGTCCTTCCGGCGCAGTTGAAGGCGACGCTCGACAGCCGCCATGTCGACGCCCGGCCACCCGGTCCGCTGCGCAATCCGCTGCTCGTCGAGAGCGGCCTCCCAGGCGTGCCGGCGATGGTGGCGCTGCTGCTGCCGCTGGTCGCGCTGGCGCTGTGCGCGGGCCTGCTGCAGGAGGAGCGCGAACAGGGTCGGCTCGGGCTGCTGCGCGTGCAGGCGCGCCGCGGCGTCACGCCGGTGATCGTCGCGGCCCTGGGCTGGCGGCTCCTCGCGTTGTGGGGCGTGGCGATCCTCGCCACGCTGCCTGCGCTGCTGCTTGATCCGGGCGCGCCAGCTGTCGTCTCTGCAGCATCTTCGACCCCAGCAGGCACAGGGATCTCGGCGGCAGGCGAGGCAACGACGACAACCGTGATCGCGCACTGGGCGCTCGCACTGGCAGCGTTCTGCGGCGTCTGGGTGCTGCTGGGCGGACTGCTCTCGGCGCTGCCGCTGTCCGGACCGGCGGCGATGCTCGCCGCGCTGGGCCTGTGGCTGATGCTCACCTTCGTCGTGCCCGCCGGCCTGATCTGGGGTGCCCAGCGCGAAGCACCGATGCCGTCGCGGCTCGCCGCCATCGTGCAGATCCGCGACGCGCAGCAAGACAGCGAGACGCATGAAGACGCCCTCGCCCGCGACTGGTACGCGCGACATCCGGAGGTCCCCGCGCCACTGCCGGCGATGTGGCCCGCGAGCTTCGTCCCGCGCGTGCTGGCGCAGGACCGCGTGCTGCGTCCGCTGATGCGCCGCTTCGACGACGCGCGTCTGCGGCAGGCGGCGTGGGTCGAGCGCTGGTCGTGGCTGTCGCCGGGCCTGGCGTTGACGCTGACGGGAGAACGGCTCGCCGGCACGGACGCGGCAAGCCACGTCCGCTACCTGCGCGAGGTCGATGCCGTCGAGGATCGCTGGCGGGATGCCCTCATCCCGCGCGTGATGGACCGGCGCGGGATCAGCGCGGAGGCGCTGGCGGCTTTGCCAGCGTTCCCGGGGATCCCGGCGTTCCCGCGTTCCGCGCCGGGATCCACATCCCCAGCAGCGTCGCCGCCAGCATCGCCAGCAGGCCCGTGACCGCGATGCCGCCGGCCAGCGAGGCCGTCGCCACCAGCGCCGACAGCAGCGCGGGTCCGCAGGATCCGCCCACGTCGGACAGGAAGCGCCACACCGCGAGGAAGTAGGCGCGGCCGTGGCGCGGCGCGTGGTCGGCGCCCAGCGTCATGATCAGGCCCGAGCCGATGCCGTTGCCGAAGCCGATCGCCGTCGCGGCGATCAGCAGCGTGGTGAAGCCGACGGTGAACGGCATGGCCAGCAGCGCCAGCCCGATGATCGCCATCGACGGCACCGCCACCCAGCGGCGCCCCTTCAGGTCCATCACGCGGCCGGCCGGGTAGAACAGCAGCATCTCGATGCCGCCCGAGATGCCGTAGATCAGCGAGGTCACCGCCGGCGCCAGCAGCAGGTGATCCGCCCACAGCGGGATCACCGCCTGCCGCGACGCGCGCACGGCGCTGACCAGCATCACGCCCAGGCCCAACGTCAGGAACACCTTGCGGTGATCGGCCATGATGGACTTCAGCGAAACGGGTGCTGGCGCGGCCGCGCCGGCGGGATGCGGGGGCGCTTCGAGGTCCGGCAGCCGCGCGCCGATCGCCGCTGCGGCCAGCACGCCCGCGATGCCGACGCCGAACGCCGCCTGCAGCCCGAAGGCATGCACCGCCGCCGCCGACAGGAACGGACCGATGAACATGCCGATGCGCATCACGCCGCCCAGCGTGGACAAGGCCCGCGCGCGGTACGCGGCGGGCACCGCCTCGGTGAGGTAGCTCTGCCGGGCCAGGTTGTAGACGGCCTGGGACATGCCCACCATGAAACAGCCGATGCCCAGCGCCAGCACGCCGGGCAGCAGCACGGCCAAGGCCATGCCCAGCGCGCTCCAGACGCCGGCGGCCACGATCGCCCAGCGCTCGCCCCAGCGCATCGTGATCACCGACGCCGGGATGTTGTTCAGCAGCGAGCCCAGCCCGATCAAGGTCACCACGAAGGCCGCCATCGACACCGACGCGCCCAGGTCCCGCGCCATCAGGGGCACGATCGGCAGGATCGCGCCCTCGCCCAGCCCGAACAGCATCGACGGCCCGAAGGCGGGCACGGCGATCTTGCGGAAGGAGAACTCGGCTTCAGACGTTGCGGAAGGTGTCGACATCGGGCGTGGATCGGGGCGTGGATCGGACGTGGGGCAACCGGAAAAAGCGGCCATGACGATAAGCGAGGTCCGTGCCAGCGGACGGCGCTCCTCGCCCGCAGCCCCCATTTCAAGCCTCCTCTGCCCGCGCGACCCGCCCGGATATCGCACCGCCCCTCACGCCGTGACTGCACCACCGCGGCACCGCGATGGCACCACGACGGCATGACACCCGCGCCCACCGTCGCTTTCATGCCGTTGCAATCGAATACCTCGAAATCGTGAAAGCGCTTTCAGAATCTGCGGCTTTTGCCTAGGATGGTTGGCGCAGGAGAGAAGTCGCGAACCCGGACGAGCGTCGCAGAGCGTTGGCCGGACCGTGCCGATCGGTGCCCTCCAGCACACCATCGAAACCTCTTGGAGACTTCATGAATCGCCTCCTCTCCTGGCTGGGCGCGTGCCTGGCCTTCCTCGTGATGAGCTTCAGCGTGCCCGTCGTGCAGGCGCAGACCAATGCGAGCTTCTCGCACGGCGTCGCGTTCAACGGCAGCCAGGCCACGCTCTGGTTCAAGTCCAACGTCGCGACGACCTGGGTCGACGCGCATTACCAGTTGAATGGCGGCGCGCAGCAGAACCTGCGCATGCCCTTCAACAGCGGTGCGGCCCGCTACGAGCTGGCGCTGCCCGGCGCGGCGGCCGGCACGCGCGTGGACTACTGGTTCACTTACAACAACGGCAACCCGGCCTATGACAGCGCGCGCTTCACCGCGACCGTCACGACCGGCGGCGGCACCACCGATCCCGGCACGCCGACCAACCCCGGCAACCCGGGTACGCCGACGAACCCGGCCGACTGGAACGCCAGGACCACCTTCAAGATCGAGAACGCGACCAACGGCCGCTGGCCCGATTCGCAGGTCTACTGGGCCATCATCGGCAAGAGCTGGCAGACCGGCGAGTTCGTGCATGTCGACGCGAGCGGCAACGTCGTGCCGATGCGCCTGTCCGACAACACGGTGACGAAGAACGGCCGCAAGTACGCCAACTACTTCTTCCCGCTGTCGCAGACCCGGCAGATCACGATCCCGCCGGTGAACTCGGCGCGCGTGCTGATGTCGGTGGGCAGCCCGATGTTCATCGAGGTCAACACCGACGGCGCGGGCAACATCGCCTACGCCGGCGCCAACATCGAGAACTCGAGCGATCCCAACCTGGACGTCATCTTCGACTTCGGCGAATTCGCGCTGATCCCCAAGGGCCAGCCGGACCAGGGCATCTTCATCAACACCACGCGCGTGGACCACTTCGGCTTCCCGCTGAAGCTGCGCGTGCAGGGCCTGGGCGGCTACGACAAGACGGTGGGCGAGCCGCTGACCGAATCGCGCGACACGCTGTTCACCAAGTTCCAGCAGGAAGTGCCGGCCGAGTTCCGCAGCCTGGCGGATCCCAACTTCGCCAACGTGCCCTACCGCACCCGCATCCTGGCGCCGGCGCATTTCACCTTCCGCCCGGGCGACGTGAACGGCGCCTACCTGGACGGCTACATCGGCGACATGTGGAACCGCTTCAAGACGCAAGACCTGGTCTTCACGCTGGACAACCTGGGCACCTTCCGCGGTCGCGTGGACGGCAGCACCAACCGTTTCGTCTTCACCGGCGGGCGCTCGAACGGCACCTACTACATCAACGGCAAGCCCAACACGGCCGAGGTGTTCCTGGGCGCGGGCAAGCTGGACGATCCGCGCAAGCCCGACGGCAGCTTCCAGGTCGACACGCCGGCCGACGCGGCCAAGTCGATCCAGCTGCAGATCCAGGCGCAGGTGTGCGCGGCGCTGAACCGCCACGTGCTGGCGACGCCGGCCGACTGGTACCGCCCGGCGGCCTTCTACCCGGCCGGCACGCGCGGCAACTGGTTCGCCAAGTTCTGGCATGACCATTCGATCAAGGGCACGGAAGGCGCCGCGAACGGCTACGGCCTGGCCTACGGCTTCGCCTACGACGACGTCGGCGGCTTCAGCCCGTCGCTGCACACGAACGCGCCGACGACGGTGACGTACACGATCGGCTGGTAAGCCGGTTCCAGGTCTCATCGACGCGAAGGCCCCGCTCCGGCGGGGCCTTCTGCATGAAGTCGGCTCAGCAGTTCCCGCCGCTCTTCAAGCTCTTCAGACACCACCGCTCCGTCCCGCTGGTCGTGTCGCTGCCCCAATAGGTCGGCGTGTAGTTCCAGATCGGCCCGCCCCACGGCAGGCTGGGGTTGTAGGTCATGCTGGTCACGTAGACGTAGTTGGCCGTCGTGCCGCGCAGCGTCGCCTGCATCTGCGCCTGCGTCGCGGAGTGGATCAGGAGCCAGGTCTTGACGTTGAGCGAGGTGGCCAGGTTCTGCACGTCGCCGTTGAGCCAGCTCGCACCGTTGAGGTAGTCTGCGTACGCGGCCTCGTACATCACGATGTGCTCGCCGGACTGCGCCGCGCTGACGAAACAGCCGCTTGCGCCCGGCCAGCCCGCGTTCCAGACCTTGATGCCGCCCGCGCCCGAGCCCGACACCATCGAGCGCACATTGGCCCACTTGGTCGGCGTGCCGCTGCACTTCTGCGCGTCGCTCAGCGCGGCGTCGTCGTGCGCCGCCTCGTCGAAGAAGAAGCCGTCCACGCCGCCCAGCGTGTTCTTGTAGGCCGAGAGCTCGGCAGGGATCGCGTTGTAGCGCGCGAGTTCGTCGGCGGTGTTGCGGTCGTAGCCCGTCGGCACGTAGCCCAGCACCTTGCCGCCCTGCGCGCGGATGTTGGCGATGACCGCCTTCCAGTTGGTGACCTGGCTCGCGCTCAGGCCTTGCGCGCCGCTGTTGGGATTGATGACGACGTAGCTGCCGGTCGGCACCTGGCCGCCGTAGGTGCTGGCGATCTCGCCCCAGTAGGCGATCAGGCCGAAGCCGGTCGGCGCCGCCGCGGCCGTGGTCGCGAAACCGGCCGCCGCGCCGGCGAGCGCGACGACGGCGGAAAGACGGGTGAAGGTGCTGAATGCCGAGCTGAACTTGGCGCCCGGACGCGTGGCTTGCTTCATGGAGTCCCCTGGTCGTGGTGAATGACGAGGTCAGTCTAGAAAGCCACCGAATTCTTTCGAATATCGTTTACGCCACGTTTTTTTCTTTCCTTACAAGATAAATCGAAAGCTTTATTTTCGATTTATTCGAAAGCGAAAATACGCGTGGAGGGCTCCTGCAGACCCCGCGCGCTTGAGGAATACTTCGCCGCTGCCGCGCTCGAACACGGTCCATGCACCGTCCCCACACCCACAAGAACGAGCACGCATCCACACGATTTCAGGGAGCTTCAGATGACCATCACCCGCCGCATCGGCCTGCCCCTCATGCTGGCCGTCGCCGCCGCGCTGAGTACCGGCTGCGCCACCCACTCGGGTGAGACCGCCGCACGCGAACAGCAGGCCTCGATCGACCTGCAACGCGCCGGCGCGCGTCAGGCGAGCGGCGCCGCGCAGGACCGCAGCGACCGCGCTCGCGCGAGCAGCAACTGCGACGGCTTCATCGAATGCCTGCTCACCGCGTTGCTGCAGGGCGAAGCGTCGCCGAAGTCGGGGCGCTGAACCCCCACCCCGGCGCACCGCAAGTTACTGCGTCCAGCGGCCGCCGAGCGCCCTGAGCAACGCCACGCGATTGCTCTGCTCGGTCTGACGAAGCGTCACGAGCGCGCGCTTGGCCGTCGTCAGCTGACGCTGTGCATCGAGCAGCTCCAGCTGGCTGCTGCCTCCGAGGCGGTAGCTGCGCTCGGCCAGGCGTTGCGACTGCTCGGCCGCGTCGACCTGCGCCTGCTGTGCGGCCAGTCGCTCGGCCAGTTGATCGCGCACCGCCAGCGCATCCGCGACCTCGCGGAACGCCGACTGCAACGCGGACTCGTAACCCGCCATCGCTTCCTGCCGGCTGGCCTCGCTGACCTCGACCTGGGCGCGGCGTTGCCCGCCGTCGAAGATCGGCAGATCGATCTGCGGCACGATGCTCCACACGCCGCTGCCGCTCTTGAAGAGGCCGTCCAGATCGGGGC
>NZ_DASVNZ010000082.1:0-10715 GCF_036486225.1 Roseateles sp.
CGCTCCATGCGCTCCAGCGCCTTCACGCGGCTCTGCGCCTGCTTGGCTTCTTCCTTGGCGAGCTTCGCGGCTTCCTTGGACCGATCGAGCAACCAGCGCTGGTAGTCGTCCAGGTCGCCGTCGAAGGGCGCGAGCTTGCCGTCGGCCACCAGCCAGAACTCGTCGCAGACCTCGCGCAGCAGCGCGCGGTCATGGCTGACCAGCATGACGGTGCCTTCGAACTCGTTGAGCGCCATCGACAGCGCCTCACGCGTCTGCAGGTCCAGATGGTTGGTCGGCTCGTCCAGCAGCAGCAGGTTGGGGCGCTGCCAGACCAGCATCGCCAGCACCAGCCGCGCCTTCTCGCCGCCGGACAGGCTGCCCACCTCCTGGTTGACCATGTCCCCGACGAAGCGGAACTGGCCGAGGAAGTCGCGCAGCTCCTGCTCGCGGGCGTTCGGGCTGACTTCCTTCGCCAGCCGGATCATGTGCATCAGCGGACCTTCGTCGGGTCGCAGCACGTCCATTTCCTGCTGCGCGAAGTAGCCGATCGACAGGCCCTTGCCCTCGGTGATCGTGCCGCCCATCGCGCGCTGCATGCGGGCGACCGTCTTCACGAAGGTCGACTTGCCCTGGCCGTTCGCGCCCAGGATGCCGAAGCGCTGGCCGGCGAGCACCGAGCGGTCGATGCCGCGCACGATGACCTTCTCGCCCTCGTCGGTGTCGTAGCCGACCGAGACCGTGTCGAACATCAGCATCGGATTGGGCAGGTTCTGCGGCTCGCGGAACTCGAAGCTGAAGTCCGACGCCGTCAGCACCGGCGCGAGGCGCTCCATGCGCTCCAGCGCCTTCACGCGGCTCTGCGCCTGCTTGGCCTTGCTGGCCTTGGCCTTGAAGCGGTCGATGAACTTCTGCAGATGCGCCATGCGCTCCTGCTGCTTGCTGAAGGCCTGCTGCTGCTGGAGCATGCGCTCGGCGCGCATCGATTCGAAGGCGGTGTAGTTGCCGCCGTAGCGGTGCAGCTTGGCCTCGTCCAGGTGCAGCGTGACCTTGGTGATCGCGTCCAGGAATTCGCGGTCATGGCTGATGATGATCATCGTGCCTTCGTAGCGCTGCAGCCACGCTTCCAGCCAGACCAGGGCGTCCAGGTCCAAGTGGTTGGTGGGTTCGTCCAGCAGCATCAGGTCGGACGGGCACATCAGCGCGCGCGCCAGCTGCAGCCGCATGCGCCAGCCGCCGGAGAAGCTGTTGACCGGCGCGTCGACCTGCGCGCCCTTGAAGCCCAGGCCCATCATCAGCGCCTGCGCGCGGGCGGGCGCGTCGAGGCTGCCGGCGTCCATCAGCAGCGCGTAGGCGTCGGCGATGGCGTGGCCGTCGTCGGCGGCTTCGGCCTCGGCCAGCGCCTTGCGCGCGGCCATCAGGCGGACGTCGCCTTCCAGCACGAACTCGGTGGCCGGCATGTCGGTCTCGGGCATGTGCTGCGCCACTTCGGCGAGCGCCCAGTGGCGCGGGATCTCCACGTCGCCCTTGTCGCTGTGCAGGCGGTCGGTCAGCAGCGAGAACAGGCTGGACTTGCCGGCGCCGTTGCGGCCCACCAGGCCGACCTTCTCGCCGGGTTGCAGCACGACGCTCGCGTCATCGAGAACGACCTTGGTGCCGCGGCGCAGCACGATGTTGCGCAGCGTGATCATGGGGAAACTCCTTGTTCGTCATCAGGGCCGAAGCCCGCGGCGACCAGCGCCTCGCGGGTCAGCAGCAATGCCTGGTCTTCGCCGGCGGAAGTCTCGAGCCAGAAGGCTTCGAGTTGCGGGAAGGCGGCTTCGAAAAATTCGCGCTCGTTGCCGATCTCCAGGACCAGCACCGCCTGCGGCTTCATCTGCGCGGGGGCGTCGGACAGCAACTGGCGGATGAAGTCCATGCCGTCGGTGCCGCCCGCCAGCGCCAGCTCGGGCTCGGCGCGGTACTCGTGCGGCAGCGCCGCCATCGACGTGCTGTTCACGTACGGCGGATTGCACAGGATCAGGTCGTACGGACCTTGCGCCGGCGCGAGACCGTCACCCTGCAGCAGGCGGATGCGCTCGCCGAGCTGGTGACGCTCGACGTTGATCGCGGCGACCGCGAGCGCGTCGGCGCTCAGGTCGATCGCATCGACCGCCACGTCCGGCCAGGCCATCGCGGCCAGCACGGCCAGGCTGCCGTTGCCGGTGCACAGGTCCAGCACGCGGGTGGTCTGGTCCGACAGCCAGGCGTCGATGGTCGCGTCGGCCAGCAGCTCGGCGATGAAGCTGCGCGGCACGATGGCGCGCTCGTCGACGTAGAAGGGCACGCCTTGCAGCCACGCCTCGCGCGTCAGGTAGGCGGCGGGCTTGCGCGTGGCGATGCGTTCGGCCACCAGCGCCTCGACCTTCGCGCGGCCGGCGTCGTCGACGGCATCGGCCTCGTGCTCGTCCAGCGCGTCCAGCGGCAGGTCCAGCGCCCACAGGCTCAGCCAGGCGGCTTCGTCGAAGGCGTTCGTCGTGCCGTGCCCAAACGAAACGCCCGCCTCACGGAGGCGGGCGGCCTGGGCCTCGATCAGTTCCAACAGCGTCACAGCAGCAGATTCTCCAGGGTGCGCCGGTAGATGCGCGTCAGCGGCGCGATCTGGTCCAGCGGCACGTATTCGTCGATCTTGTGGATGCTCGCATTGAGCGGTCCGAATTCCACCACCTGCGGACAGAGCTTCGCGATGAAGCGGCCGTCCGAGGTGCCCCCGGTCGTGGACAACTCGGCGGCCACGCCGGTCTCTGCCTCGATGGCGGCGGTGATGGCCGCCGACAACTCGCCCACCGGCGTCAGGAACGGTTCTCCGGACAGCGACCAGTCCAGCGTGTACTCCAGGCCGTGGCGGTCCAGCAGCGCGTGCACCCGTTGACGCAGACCTTCCGGCGTCGACTCGGTCGAGAAACGGAAGTTGAAGTCCACCACCATCTCACCGGGGATCACGTTGCCGGCGCCGGTGCCGGCGGCGATGTTGGAGATCTGGAAAGTCGTCGGCGGGAAGTACGCGTTGCCATTATCCCATTCGCTCACGGCCAGCTCGGCCAGCGCGGGCGCGGCCTGATGGACCGGATTGCGCGCGAGATGCGGGTAGGCGACGTGACCCTGCACGCCGATCACGCGCAACTTGCCGGAGAGCGAACCACGCCGGCCGTTCTTGACCGTGTCGCCGAGGCGCTCGACCGAGGTCGGTTCGCCGACGATGCAGTAGTCGAGCCGCTCACCGCGCGCGCGCAGACGGTCGACGCAGACGACGGTGCCGTCACGCGCCGGGCCTTCCTCGTCGCTGGTGAGCAGGAAGGCGACGCTGCCGCGATGGTCGGGATGCATCGCGGCGAAGTCCTCAGCGGCGACGACCATCGCCGCCAGCGAAGTCTTCATGTCCGCGGCGCCGCGCCCGTACAGGCGGTCGCCGCGCACGGTGGGGACGAAGGGATCGCTGGTCCATTTCGCGAGGTCGCCGGTGGGGACCACGTCGGTATGGCCGGCGAAGACCAGCAGCGGGCCGTCGGCCGACTGGCCGCGACGCACGGCCCACAGGTTGCTGACGTGGAAGTCGTCCGGCCCGCTGTCCATGCGTTCGAGCGTGAAGCCGGCGCCGGCCAGGCGCGCGCCGATCAGTTCCAGGCATCCGGCATCGGACGGCGTCACCGACGGGCGGGCGATCAACTGCTCCAGCAGCGCGAGGGTCAGGTCGTCCATCGGTCGATGAGGTCGTCCACGCACACGGGCCTCAGCCCGGCTGCACGTCCAGCGTGATGGAGGTGAAGTTGGCGGTGTCCTCGGCCGGCTCTTCCTTCTTCGGCGCGCCCGGGCCGCCGGGCTTGATGCCGGGACCGTCGTTCTGCAGACGCCAGAGCAGGTTGGTCGGCGAGTCGGCGAAGGCCAGGCCTTCCTCGCGGGTGATGGTGCCGTCGGTGATGAGGCGGGCGAAGTGTTCCTCGAAGCTCTGCGAGCCCTCGGCCATCGACTTCTCCATCGCCTCCTTCACGCCGGCGAAGTCGCCTTGCTCGATCAGTTCGGCGACCAGCTTGGTGTTCAGCAGGATCTCCGTGACCGGGACGCGGCCGCCCGCGGCGGCGCGCACCAGGCGCTGCGAGACCACCGCCTTCAGGCCGGCGCCGAGGTCGTTCAGCATCGCCGGACGCGATTCCGGCGTGTAGAAGGACATGATCCGGTTCAGCGCGTGGTAGCTGTTGTTGCCGTGCAGCGTGGCGACGACCAGGTGACCCGACAGCGCGTACGAGATCGCGGCCGTCATCGTCTCGCGATCGCGGATCTCGCCGATCAGGATGCAGTCCGGCGCCTGGCGCAACGCGTTCTTCAGCGCGATCTGCAGCGACGCGGTGTCGCGGCCGACCTCGCGCTGGTTGACCAGCGAGCGCTTGTTGGTGAACAGGTATTCCAGCGGATCCTCGATGGTGAGGATGTGGCCGGTCATCGTCTGGTTGCGGTGCTCCAGCATCGACGCGAGGGTGGTGCTCTTGCCGGTGCCGGTCGCGCCGACCATCAGGATCAGGCCGCGCTTCTCGGTGATCAGCTTGCCCAGGATGGGCGGCAGGCCCAGGCTGTCCAGCGTCGGGATGACATGCGGGATGTGCCGGAACACCGCCGCGATCGAGCCGCGCTGGCGGAAGCCCGACAGCCGGAAGCTGCCGACCTTGGGGATGGAGACGGCGAGGTTCAATTCGCCGTTGGCGTCCAGCTCGCCCAGATGCTGCGGGTCGATGACCTCGGAGATCAGCGCGCGCGGCTGGGCGGGCGTCAGCAGCTGGTCCGACAGCTGCAGCATCTGTCCGTTGATCCGGATCAGCACCGGCATGTTGGCCGACAGGTAGGTGTCGGATGCGCCCTTCTCGGCCATCAGGCGCAGGATGCGCTCCATGTTTCCCGTGCTCATGCGGTCTCCTCCGGACGGATGCTTGTCGTCAGCGTGGCGTCGTGAAGCTCGTGGCTTCAGGCGCGCAGCAGTTCGTTGATGCTGGTCTTCGCGCGGGTGCCGGCGTCGACCTTCTTGACGATGATGGCGGCGTACAGGCTGTACTTGTCGTTCTTCGGCAGGCTGCCGCTGATGACGACCGAGCCGGCCGGGACGCGGCCGTACGAGACGGTGTCGGTCTCGCGGTCGTAGATCGGGGTGCTCTGGCCGATGTAGACGCCCATCGAAATGACCGAGTTCTCCTCGACGATCACGCCCTCGACGATCTCCGAGCGGGCGCCGATGAAGCAGTTGTCCTCGATGATGGTCGGGTTGGCCTGCAGCGGTTCCAGCACGCCGCCGATGCCGACGCCGCCGGACAGATGGACGTGCTTGCCGATCTGCGCGCAGGAACCGACGGTGGCCCAGGTGTCGACCATGGTGCCTTCGTCGACGTAGGCGCCGATGTTCACGTACGACGGCATCAGCACGACGTTCTTGGCCATGAAGCTGCCGCGACGCGCGACGGCCGGCGGCACGACGCGCACGCCGGCAGCGCGCAGCTGTTCATCGGACTGGCCGCCGAACTTGGTCGGGACCTTGTCGAAGAAGGTCATGTCGCCGGCGCCCATCTGGCGGTTGTCGTTCAGGCGGAAGGACAGCAGCACGGCCTTCTTGACCCACTGGTGCACGGTCCACTCACCGACGGCCTTGCGTTCGGCCACGCGCAGCGTGCCGGCGTCCAGGCCGGCGATGACCTCGTCCACCGCCGCGCGCACTTCGGGGCTGTTGGCGGAGGTCAGGTTGGCGCGGCCTTCCCAGGCGAGGTCGATGATGGATTGCAGGTCTTGCGTCATGGTGCGGAGGGGTTCGGGGAAAGAAGGTGGATTCGAGACGAATGCTGAATGGCGTGAAGCAGATCGTGGGTCGGACGGTGGGGCGGACCGGCGGGGCCGGATCAGGCGGACGTCTTGAGTTGCTTCACGAAGGCGACGATGCGATGGGCGGCTTCCAGGCATTCGGCCTGTTCGGCCACCAGTGCCAGGCGGATGCGGCCGGCGCCGGGGTTGATCCCATGGGCGTCGCGGGCCAGCAGGCTGCCGGGCAGGACGCCGACATTGTATTGAGCGAGCAGCCCCTGGGCGAAGCCAATATCGTTACCGTCTGGCACGGCCGCCCACAGGTAGAAACCCGCGTCGGGCAGGGCGACGTCCAGGACCTCGGCCAGCAGCGGCGTGACGGCGGCGAACTTGGCGCGGTACTGCGCGCGGTTGGCGACGACGTGGTCCTCGTCGTTCCAGGCGGCGATGCTGGCGGCCTGGATCATCGGGTTCATCGCCGAGCCGTGATAGGTCCGGTACAGCAGGAAGCGCTTGATCCACGCGGCGTCGCCGGCGACGAAGCCCGAACGCATGCCCGGCACGTTGGAGCGCTTGGACAGGCTGGTGAACGCGATCAGGTTGCGGAAGTCCGGGCGGCCGAGCTGCACGGCGGCCTGCAGACCCGACAGCGGCGCGGCGTCGGGGCCGTCGCGGAAGTAGATCTCGGAGTAGCACTCGTCCGAGGCGATCACGAAGCCGTGGCGGTCGCTGAGCTCGAACAGTGTCTGCCACTCGGACAACGGCATGACCGCGCCGGTCGGGTTGCCCGGCGAGCAGACGTAGAGCAACTGCGTGCGCGACCAGGTGGCCTCGTCGATCTGCGACCAGTCCGGGGCGAAGTTGCGCGCCGGGTCGGAGTTGGCGAAGGCGGGCGTCGCGCCGGCGAGCAGCGCGGCGCCTTCATAGATCTGATAGAACGGATTGGGGCAGACGACGGTCGCGCCGGGGCGGGAAGGATCGATCACGACCTGCGCGAGGGCGAACAGCGCCTCCCGCGAACCGTTGACCGGCAGGATCTGCGTGGCCGGGTCGAGGCTCAGCGCATAACGCCGTTGCAGCCAGCCGGCGATGGACTCGCGCAGCGGCAGTTGACCCGCGGTGGCCGGATAGCCCGACAGCCCCTTGAGGTTGGCCATCAGCGCGTCTTCGACCAGCTTGGGCGCTGGATGCTTGGGCTCGCCGATGCCCAGCGAGATCGGCCGGAATTCGGGGTTGGGAACGATGCCCTTGGTCAGGGCGCTCAGCCGCTCGAACGGGTAGGGGTTCAGCAGCGCCAGGCGGGGATTCACCGGCGGGTTGGCCGGCGGTTGGACCGGCTGCGAAGCAGGGGTGGAGCTCATGCGCGGAATCATAGGGGGACGGGGTGCCGCCCCCGGTACTTACGTCGACAACGGAGGCTTGTCGCTCAGAGCGAGCCTCGACACCCCGGCGCGCCGCAGCGACAGGCCAGGCGCCCCTCGTGGTGCGTGAGGCCGTAGTCGACGGTGATCTCGTCGCCGGGTTCGAGATCGCGCAGCGCGAAGAAGCTGATCTCGCCGTCCTCGACCTGGATGCGGGCGTTGGGTGAGCAGCTGTGGTTGGTGAACCGCATCGCGTCCTGCGAGCGGCTCGCGTCGATCGCCCGCGCCGGCGACAGCTCCACCAGCATCAGCCGCTGGCTCTCCTGCGCGCGGCGGCGCGCCTCGGCGACGGTGATCGATTCGCCGGTCAGCAGCCCGAGCCGCGTGCCGGCGGGGACGGCCTCGGCCGCGAACACGCCGTAGCCGTCGATGCGGCTGCGCTTGAGCGCGACCGCGACGAACTGCGTGGCCGTGTCGTAGGCCAGGGCCATCCGAAGGGCGTGCCGCTCAGCGCAGCAGGCCGGTCTCGAAACCGTGCGCGGGCAGGTCCACCGCGGGCAGCGGCTTCCAACCCTTCTTGCGGTGCTCGGTCACGACGTTCGTGTAGATGCCGCCGCGCACGTACCACTTCGCGGTGATGCGGATGAAGCGCGGGTTGGTGACCTTCACGATGTCCTCGAGGATGGTGTTGGTCACCTTCTCGTGGAACGCGCCCTCGTCGCGGTAGCTCCAGAAGTACATCTTCAGGCTCTTGAGCTCGACGCAGTACTGGTCCGCGATCATGTCGATCGTGAAGTGCGCGAAGTCCGGCTGGCCGGTCAGCGGGCAGTGGCAGGTGAACTCGGGGATCTGGAACTGGATGACGTAGTCGCGTTCCGGCGCCGGGTTGGGGAAGACGTGGATCTCCTTGCTCGGACGGCTCGGCGGATTGGGCGGCATGTCGCGCATCTTGGGCGGCACGGCGGTGTCCGGCTTGACGTTCTTGGCGGCCTTGATCGGCTCGACGAACTTCAGCGCCTTGGAGGCCTTGGGCGCCTTGCCAGCCTTGGCGTTGGAGGAGGAAGCGGCAGCCGGCGCGGCCGGCTTGGCGGAGGGGGTCTTGGCCATGTGGAATCGAGAGTGGGGCGGTCGCTGCTTCAGAGGGCGGCGAGGGCCGGAATGCGAAGGGCGCGATGGTATCATCCGCCGCGAATCGAGCGCCCCGTCAAGGGGCGTTTCCACAATCAAATCAAAGGCTTAGATCACGTGAGGGCTGCGACAGCCGGTGATCCCACCCGATGCGACTGAACTCGATCAAGCTCTCGGGCTTCAAGTCCTTTGCCGATCCGACGACCTTCCAGCTGCCTGGGCAACTGGTCGGCGTGGTCGGCCCCAACGGCTGCGGCAAGTCCAACATCATGGACGCGGTGCGCTGGGTGCTGGGCGAAAGCAAGGCCAGCGAACTGCGCGGCGAGTCCATGCAGGACGTGATCTTCAACGGATCGGGCAACCGCAAGCCGGCCAGCCGCTCCAGCGTGGAACTGGTGTTCGACAACGCCAGCGCGCGCGCCGGCGGCCAGTGGAACCAGTTCACCGAGATCGCCGTCAAGCGCGTCCTGACCCGCGACGGCACCAGCAGCTACTTCATCAACAACCAGCCGGTGCGCCGCCGCGACGTGCAGGACGTGTTCCTCGGCACCGGCCTGGGCCCGCGCGCCTACGCCATCATCGGCCAGGGCACGATCAGCCGGATCATCGAATCCAAGCCCGAGGAACTGCGCATGTTCCTCGAGGAGGCCGCCGGCGTCTCGAAGTACAAGGAACGCAGACGCGAGACCGAGCTGCGCCTGCGCGACACGCGCGAGAACCTGACCCGCGTCGACGACATCCTGCGCGAGCTCAACAACAACCTCGAGAAGCTGGAGCGCCAGGCCGAGGTCGCCGCGAACTACCGCAACCTGCAGGAGCAGGGCACGCTGAAGCTGCACCAGCTGTGGTTCCTGAAGCACCGCGACGCGGCCGGCGAGGCCACGCGGGTCAAGACCGAGCACTCGGAGGCGGTCAACGCGCTCGAGGCCAAGATGGCCGAACTGCGCCAGCTCGAGGCCGAGCTGGAGACCATCCGCCAGGCCCACTACGGCGCCGGCGACGAACTGCATGCCGCGCAGGGCCGCATGGCCGAGGCGCAGATGGAGGTCAGCCGGCTCGAGGAACGCATCCGCTACGTCGTCGAAGGCCGCCAGCGGCTGGAGCAGCGCCTGATCGAGCTGCAGGCGCAGAACCAGCAGTGGCAGGACCGTGCCGAGCAGGCGCAGGTCGAGCTCGAGGACGTCGCCACGCAGATCGCCCAGGCCGAGGAGCAGAGCGAGATCCTCGCCGCCCAGGCCGAGGAGCAGGCGATGAAGCTGCCCGAGGTCGAGGACCAGGTGCGCGCCGCGCAGGGTCGCGCCAACGAGCAGCGCACGCAGGTGACGCAGGTCCAGCAGCAGATCCAGGTGCTGGCCGCGGAGAGCCGCAGCGTCGACGAACAGCTCAAGGGCCTGCGCGGCCGCCGCGAACGCCTCGCGCAGGAGCGCCAGGGCCTGGCCGCGCCGCAGCACGACAAGCTCGACGAGGTGAAGCGCCTGTCGGTCGCGGCCGACGAGCAGCAGGCCGTCGCCGATGCGCGCCTCGCGGAGCTCGCCGAAGCCGCGCCGGCCGCCGACGAGGCGCGCCAGCTGTCGCAGCGCGAATCGCAGCAGCAGGCCGCGAAGCTGACGGACATCGTCGCCCGCCTGACCGCGCTGCGCGCGCTGCAGGAGAAGGTGCAGACCGAAGGCAAGCTCCAGCCCTGGCTGGCCAAGCACGGCCTGCAGGACATCAAGGGCCTGTGGACGCAGCTGCACATCACGCCGGGCTGGGAGAACGCCCTCGAGGCCGCGATGCGCGAGCGCATGGGCGCGCTGTCGGTCGGCCGGCTGGAGACGGTCCAGGCCTTCGCCTCCGATCCGCCGCCGGCGCGGCTGGCGTTCTATTCGCTGCCCAGCGGCGAGATCGTCAACACGCACCGCGCGCTGTCGCCGCTGAGCGATCTGCTGAAGCTCGAATCCAACGGCCTGAAGGCGCTGCTGAACGACTGGCTGGAAGGCATCTACACGGCCGAGTCCATTTCGGATGCGCTGGCGCAGCGCCCGAAGCTGACCCATGGCGAGCTGATCATGACCCGCGAGGGCCACGCCGTGAGCCAGTTCGCGGTGAGCTTCTACGCGCCGGACAGCGAGACCGCCGGCCTGCTGGCGCGCGCGCAGGAGATCGAGAACCTCGAGCGAGAGCAGCGCGCTCAGACCCTGATCGCCGACGAGTCGCGCGCGCAGGCCGTGCGCGCCGAAGCCGCCTACACGGATGCGTCGCAGCGCCTGGCGGTGGTGCGCCGCGAGGCCTCGGAGACGCAGGCCCGCGCGCATCAGCTCCAGGTCGAGCTGCTGCGCCTGGCGCAGCAGACCGAAGCCGCTGTCGCGCGTCGCACGCAGCTGGACGACGAACTCGGCGAGATCGACGCACAGAATGAAGCGCTGATGGAACGCCGCATGGAAGGCGAGGCGC
>NZ_DASVNZ010000095.1:0-14904 GCF_036486225.1 Roseateles sp.
GGAGCACTGGCACCGCTTTCCCCCCGCGACGGACGGCCAGCCGGGCGGCATCACCGGCATGCTGCTGCTGGCCGAATCGCATGTGGCGCTGCACACCTGGCCGGAGATCGCCTCGGTGACGCTGGACGTCTACGTCTGCAATTACGAGGGCGACAACTCGACCAAGGCGCGCGCGCTGATGGCGGCGCTGGTGGCGCTGTTCGAGCCGGCTGACGCCCGGCATCACGCGCTCGTCCGGGGACGGCTCGGCGACCAGACGCTTTAGTAGACTCTCGCCCGGGCCGTGAGAGCCCGGGAGTCGAGGGATTGATCGAGAGCGAGACCGAGCTGACGCTGGTGCCCAAGGCGCCACCGGCGGCGCCACCCCTGTCCGTGCCGGTGCGCGGACCGGGTTCGGCGCCGCCTGCGCCTGCGCGGCCGGCGTCCCGGTCATCGGACGCCTCGCACGATCCTGACCTCTCCGCCATGCGACGCCATGCGCAGCGGCTCCAGTTCACCGGCACCGGCGGTGACTACTTCCGCGTCTGGATCGTCAACACGCTGCTGACGCTGGCGACGCTCGGTGTCTACTCCGCCTGGGCGAAGCGCCGCAAGGCGAGCTGGTTCGCGCGGCACACGCTGCTGGCCGGCGAGCCCTTCGACTTCCACGGCGATCCGCGTCGCATCCTCGTCGGCCGCGTGCTGGCGCTGGTCCTGCTGGTCGCCTGCGTTCATGCGTTCGACTGGTCCGCGGTGACGGGATTCGCCATGCTGGCGGTGCTCTACGCGGTCGGGCCGATGCTGTTTGCGAGCGCCCAGCGCTTCCGGCTGGCCAACACCAGCTGGCGTGGCCTGCGCTTCGGTTTCCAGGCGAACGCCGTCACCGTCTACGCCTCCTGCCTGCCGCTGCTGGTGGCATGGACGCTGGTGTCGGTCATCGGCGGCATGGGGCTGGGTTGGCTCGTCGACGGACTGGCGGCCCTCGCGCTCGTGCTGCTGCTCCCGCTCGCGCATGGGCGGCTCAAGCACTTCCAGCATCGCCATGCCCGCTACGGCGATCTCGCCTTCGACTTCCGGCTGTCCGTGGACGCGTTCTACACGCTCTACCTGCGGCTGGCCGTCGCGCTGATCGTCGCCGGCGCGGTGGCCGGCCTGCTCGGCGCGGGGCTGTCGATGGTGCTGAAGCTGGCGATGGGCGGGCAGACGCCGTGGCTCGCGACCTTCCTGCCGCTGCTGGTGGCCGGCGTGGTCTGGACCTTCGCCTGGCCGGTCTACGTGGCAGGCTTGCAGCAGTTGACCTGGAACCACACGCGCCTGGGCGGCGGCATCGAGTTCTCGTACGGGGTCTCCGTGTTGGCGCTCTTCAAGACCGTGCTGGTCCATGGCCCGCTGACGGTGTTGACGCTGGGCCTGTACTGGCCCTTCCTCGCCGTGCGCATCGCCCGACTGCGGATCGAGGGCATGACCGTGCTGTCCGACGCGCCGATCGAGAGGATGGTCGTCCTGGCCCCGCAACGCCGAGGTCCCGGACCGGGCCGCGGGGCGGCCGGCGATGGCGGCGTCCAGCCGTTCGGCCTGGACATCGGCTGGTGAGCGCGCAGGACCCGACATGAGGCCGCAGATCCACACTGCCACCGCCCGCTGGTTCGACGGCGTCGAGAACCGGCCGCAGGACGTGCGCGTGCGCCTGAGCCTCAACCACCTCGAATTCATGCCGTGGCCGCCGCGCGGGCAGTCCGCCTCGTCGACGCTGCCCTCCGAGGCCGAACTGGCCGCGTCGCGGCCGTCGATGCCCGGCCTGCGCCGCTACGCCCGCAAGGTGCTGAAGGTCGGCGAAAGCTGGCGCGGCAATCCCACGCCGGTCGGCCTGCCGGACGGCGGCACGGTCTGGCTCCCCGCGGACAGCGCGATGGGGCGCGAGCTCGGCGGCCAGTCGCTGATGGCGCAGATCGCCGGCAGCTGGAGCCTGGCCGTGTGCACGCTGGTGGCGTTGGTGGCGCTGGTCGTGTGGTTCGACCGCCAGGGCGTGGGCCTGCTGGCCCGCGCCGCCTTGCCGCTGATCCCGAAGCAGCTCGACGATGCGGTCGGCAAGCGGGTCGAGGAGCAGCTCGCCGCCACCTGGCTGAAACCGTCGCAGCTGCCCGAGCTGCGGCAGCAGGCGATACGCGCGCGTTTCGCCGACATCGCCGCCCGGGTGTTCCCGGGCGTGGCGCTGGAGGTCCGCTTCGCGCGTCAGGGCGACCGCCCCGGCCTCGGCGCGATGGCCTTGCCCAACGGGACGATCTTCGTCTTCGACGGCCTCTCGCTGGCCTTGAGCGAGGACGAACTGATCGCCGTGCTCGGCCACGAGGCCGGCCATGTGAAGCACCGCCATGCGATGCGACACCTGGTGCAGGGCGCCGGGCTGCTGTCGGCGGCGGGTGTCGCGATGGGTGACTTCCCATCGGTCGCGGCAGGCATGCTGGCCACGGCGCAGACGCTGCGCTACCCGTCCGAGGCGGAGCGCGAGTCCGACGCCGAAGCGCAGCGCCTGATCCTGCGCGAGCACCTGCCCAACGAAACGCTGGTCGGCGCCTGGCTCAAGGTGCTGGAGCAGATGCGCCGGGACGGCCGCGTGGACAGCAGCACCGCGTGGCTCTCGACACACCCGCCGATCGGCGAGCGCATCGAGAGCGCCCGGCGCGCGGCGCAGAACGCGGAACCGCTGCCCTGAGCCTTACTTGGCGCTGCCGCCGACCGCGGCCTCCTGGCCCTTGGCCACGGCGGTCTCCGCCGGCGGCGTGGCCGGCTTGAACTGGCCCATCACGTCGCGCTTGCCGCGCTCCAGGTAGGGCACCGGCTGATCCATCCACGTCGGGCGAGGGCTGCCGAGCAGGTAGTGATCGAAGAACTCGGCCATGTGCACGGTGTAGTGCTTCATGTTGTCGCGCTCGCGCAGGCCGTGCTTCTCGCCGTTGTAGTTGAACCAGTAGGCTTCCTTGCCGAGGCGTCGCAGGGCGGTGAAGAACTCGATGCCCTGGTACCAGGGCACCGCGTCGTCCTCGTCGTTGTGGATGGTCAGGTAGGGCGTGGTGACCTTGTCGACACGGAAGATCGGCGAGTTCTCCAGGTACAGGTCCGGACGCTCCCACGGCGTGGCGCCGATGCGGCTCTGGCCGTGCTCGTACTGGAAGGCGCGGCTGATGCCCGCGCCCCAGCGGATGCCGCCGTAACCGCTGACCATGTTGGCCATCGATGCGCCGGCCTCGGCCGCGCGGAACTGGTTGGTGTGCGTGATCAGGTAGTTGATCTGGTACGCGCCCCAGCTGTGACCCTGGATGCCGACGCGCTTCGGATCGACGTAACCCTTGGCGATCTGCTGGCGGATCGCCGGCAGCACCGTGTTCATCGCGCTCTTGCCCGGCTGGCCGGTCGTGTAGACGATGTCCGGCCGCAGCACCAGGTAGCCGTTGCTGACGTAACGCGTGACGTTGATGTTCTGCGACGGCGCCGGCGGGATGTAGCGGTACCGGTTGTCGGTCATCTTCTCGTAGATGTAGACCATCATCGGGTACTGCTTCTTCGGGTCGAAGTCGGCCGGCTTCGCGAGCAGCGCGCGCAGCTTCTTCCCGTCGGCGGCGGTGTACTCGACCAGTTCCTGCGTGCCCCACTCATACCGCGACTGCTGCGGGTTGGCCGCGCTGATCTGCTGCGGCTGCTGGAACGCGAGCGTGCTGGTCCACAGGTCCGGGAACTGGGTGAAGGTCTGCTGCGTGAAGACGATGCGGTCCGCGTCCTTGGCCTTGATCAGGCCGCCGATCATGCGGTCGTCCTGGATCAGCACCTTGGGCGCGCCGCCGGTTGCGTCGACACGGTAGTAGCCGCTGGCACGTGTGATGTCGTGCGTGCCGGCCAGCGTGAGCGCGTCGGCGGGAAGCGGCTTCTTGTCGGCGTCCTCGGGATCGAGCGGCACGACGCGCAGCTGCAGCTGCTGCTTGCGGCCCCAGCCCTGCGTGAGGTTGCGGGACTGGCCGGTGGCGGGCTGCACGGCCCAGAGGTCGAACTTGTCGTAGACGACGACGCTGTCGTCGTCCGTGGTCCAGCCGGCGCTGCCGTAAGGCGAGGGCAGGTCGGGGACGTCGCGGTCGTCGTTGTCGAAGCGCGACTTGATCTTGCCGGTCAGGTCGACGGCGGCGGCGGTGTCGGTGCGCCAGGCCATCCAGCGCGCGGCAGGCGCGTCGAAGCCCAGCACGTAGCGGCCGGCGGGCGACAGCGTCGGCGCGTGGCGCAGCTTGCGCGCCAGCGGCTTCGCTGCGCCTGTGTTGAGGTCGACGGCATAGGCGTCCATGTAGGCGCCCTCCCATGACATCAACTGGCGGTACGGCAGTTCGCTGAGGCCGAGCGCGACGGCGGCGTTCTCGTTGACCTGGATCGTGGGCAGCTCCTTCGTCGCGAGCTGCACGAAGCGGGCGGCGTCGACGTCGTTGCCGAGGTGGACGACCGCGCGGTAGCTGCGCGCGCGTTCGCGTTCGGCCTTGGCCTTCTGCGCGGACTGCAGCTCCGGATCCTTCCAGTGCCAGAGGTCGACCTTCATCGGCTCGGGCGCATCCTTGGGCTCGGGCGCGGGGAGCTCGGCGGTGCCGAGGAACAGGCGCTGGCCGTCCTTGCTGAAAGCGAGCGCGGCGTGCTCGCTCGGCGTCCAGCCGGCGGGCATGCCGGCGGTCTCGGCGCTCACGAGCACCGAGGCGCGCTCCTGGCCGGCCTTCCACAGGAAGAGCTTGAACGGCGTCGGATCGGGCTTGTCGGCCTTCTCGTCCTTCTTCTCCTCCTTCTTGTCATCGGCCTTCTTTGCCTGCTCGGCAGCCCGCGTCTGCGCGACGTGATCGCGATTGCTGACGAAGGCCAGACGGCGGCCGGCTTCGTCGAAGCGCAGCTGCTTGTAGCTGCCAGCGCCGGACATCACCGCGCGCGCCTGTGTCGGCGCGGCGGGGTCGATGAGATAGACGCCTTCGCGAGCGGTGTCGTCGGTGGCGGGTCTTGCCTCGGCGACCGCAGGTGCGGCGTCCGATACCGCTGAAGCGCCCGAAGCCGGCGACGGCTGCACGGTCGGCACGGCGGGCTTGGCCGGTTCCTTCTTCGCCGGTTCCTTGACCGACACGACATAGGCCAGCAGCGTGCCACCGTTGTTCCAGGCGAAGTCCGACGCATCCTTGAAGGTGTTGCGCTGCTTCGTCTCGGCGTCGATCAGCAGCAGGTCGTTGCCGGGGACCTTCTTCGCTGACGCGCCGCCGCCTTCGGCCGGAGCTTCCTGATCGAACAGGTCATCCGCCTCGTCGGCCTTCGCCGCCGGAGCTTTCGCATCCTTCTTCGCTGGTGCGTCCAGCAGCAGCGCCAGATGCTGGCCGCCGTCCTTGCCCCAGGCGAAGCGCTTCACGCGTTCGACGGACTCGACCTTGCCGGTCGACAGATCCATCCACGCGGCGCCGGCCTTGGGCGCATCGTCGCCCTTCTTCTTGTCCTTCTTGGCCTTGTCGAGGTCCACGCGCGTCGGCTGAACGGCGAAGGCGACGAAGCGGCCGTCGGCGCTGAACTGCGGCGAGGTGCCGCGCGGCGCGCGGTACTCGCGGCCGTCGGCGACGTGGCGCACGACGAGCTCACCATCGGCCTCCTGCGCGACGAGCGCGTAGGCGATCCATTGGCCGTCGCGGCTCAGCTGCGTGTGCTGGATGCTGCGCCAGGTGGCGTAGACGTCGTGCGTGATCGGCAGTCTGGCGGCGGCGGGCTGGCCGAGGGTGGCCGCCGCGGCGGCGACCGGCGTGGCGGACTGCGGCGGCGTGGCCGCGGACAGCGGCGACAGGAGCGCCAACGGCAGCAGGGCGAGCGACAGCGCGGGGAGGGAGGTCAGGAAGGAACGGTTCACAGGACACCTCCCGCGGCGGTCAAGGTCTTCACGAGCCAGGCCTGCAGGGCCTGGATCTCGTCCATGCTGACCTCGTGGGCCATCGGGTATTCGTGCCACTCGACGTCATAGTCGAGCCGGCGCAGCTCGGCCAGCGACGCGTGGGCGCGCGCGGGAACGACGACGCCGTCGTTGCTGCCGTGCGCCAGGAAGATCGGCGTGTCCGCGTTGGCGGCGTTCCGTTCGGCCTCGGTCGTGTCCAGCACGGGCAGGTAGCCGGACAGGCCCACCAGGCCCGCGAGCCGCTTCGGATACCGCAGCCCGGTCATCAGCGTCATCGCGCAGCCCTGAGAGAAGCCCATCAGCACCACGCGCTCCGGCGGGATGCCGAACTCGCTCTCCTCGCGGGCGATCAGGTCCTCGATCAGGCGCTGCGACACGCGCAGGCCGTCGGCGTCCTCGCGCTGGCTGAGGTCGCCGTGGCGGATGTCGTACCAGGCGCGCATGCGCATGCCGCCGTTGATGGTGACGGGGATCTGCGGCGCGCTCGGCAGCACGACGCGCAGGCCGCCCAGCGCGAGCACGGGCGCCAGGTCCAGGGCCTGGACCACGGGGACGAAGTCGTTGCCGTCGGCGCCCAGGCCGTGCAGCACCAGCAGGCTGAAACGGGGCGCCTCGCGGGTCTGCATTTCGATGGTTTCGAGGTTCATGGGCGGGAATGCTAGTGCGCCGCGCGGCGCCGGTCCTGGGTGGAAACGCCCTGTCGCGTCTCATCCGCTCCGCATCGCGCCCAGATGCAGCCGGTCGCACGCGGCTCGCACCGGTCGGGGCGGATCCGTAGTCTTCACTCCATCGCATCTTCCGATGCACGACCTTCCGGGAAAGGAGCCCACCATGTCCGACAGCGAAGAACTCAGCCGCCTGGCCGATCTGCATCAACGCGGCATCCTCAGCGACGAGGAGTTCGCGAAGGCCAAGGAGCGGGTGCTCAACGCGAGCAACCGGTCGTCGAGCTCGACCTCCTACGCCTACGCCACGCCGCACGGCGGCAACGGCGGCGCGCCGGTGGTGAACGCCATCAACACCTTCCGCCGCAGCCGCGACGACCGCTGGATCGGCGGCGTGTGCGGCGGGCTCGCCCGGCTGAGCGGCCTGGCGGCGTGGTTCTGGCGCATCGTGTTCGTGGCGCTCACGACCTGCGCCGGCGGCGGGGTGCTGCTGTACCTGCTGCTGTGGATCTTTGTGCCGCTGGAGGATTGAGGGAACGACGGCAGTCGGCGGCGACTGCTCTTCTCGATGATCATTTCTCTATTTTCGAGTTTTTCACTTTTGCTATGATGGGCGCTCACTGGCATTCCGACGGAGACCACTGATGCCTCGCGCTCATCATCTTGCTGCCAAGGCCGCCGCTGCCGTGAAGTACGTGCCCCTTCTGGCAGACCCGCTGAACCCCATCGCCGAGCAGGTGGGGAAGGCGGTGGCGGCAGAAGTGAAGAGCTTCGTGTGTCCGCCGCCGAAGGGAAGCAGGAATGCCTCCACGGGTGCTTCCGGGTCCAAGTCGGTCGACCTGGAGGCCTACATCACCGTGCTGGTCGCCAAGGCCCTGGACCGGTCGCTGAGTGCCCGGACCGCGGAGGGCAAGGCAATTCGGATGGCGCTGATTGCCAGGCTGGCGAACGCAGAGGCCGGCGAGGGTGCGGTTCCGGAGGCGAAGCCGGCGGCGACAGACGGACTGCTCACGACGGCGCAAGCGGCCGCGAAGCTCGAGGTCAGTCGACCGCACGTTTCCATGCTGTGCGACCAGGGCAAGCTGGGCGAGGTCGTCATGACCGAAGGAGGTCATCGCCGTATTCGGATCTCGGCCGTGCAGGCCTACCTGGAGGTTCGGACCCGGCAGCTCGACGGGGCCAAGTCCCCTCGCGAGGCCGGTGTGGAGGCCGGCCTGTACGACGTCCCGGAAGGGCACTTCACGAACGTCGTCCGCGAAAGCGCAGGCGCTGCCAAGTCAGCGAAGGTCGCCGTCAATGCCGATCGCAAGACACGTCCGTGAACCACAGCGACACGCTCGTCGTCCTGGATACCTGCGTGCAGCTCAGGCTGCGACTGAGCGACGTCCTCATGGACATGCGCGCGGAGCGTCTGTTTTCGGCTCACTGGACCGAAAGCATCGACGACGAATTTCTCCGCAACATGGTCAAGGTCTACGGTCTTGATCGGGCGAAGGCTGCGGGGCGCCTTCGCGTCAAGGACTTCGCCCGGGCCCAGATGAAGCGCCTGGGCGTCCGGGTTCTGCGTCCTGGGCAGTTCCTGGATGAAGCTTTCGACGCACACCCGGAGGCGATGTCTCGGGCGGTCTCGCAAGCCGCAAAGGAACTCAAGAAGCCGCCTTACACCTTGGCGGAGCTGCTCCATGTGCTCCGTCAAGCGGGCGCGAGGCGTTTGGTTGCCGGGATGAGCAAGACGCGTTCGACGTGATGCCCGCCACCAAGGAAGCGCAGTGAAGGCGATCCACTAGACCTGACCGGTCAACACATACGCGGAGGCGAGCCAACGGCGCTCGACCTCCGCGTTCTTCATCCGTGCCTCGAGCAGCCGCCATGGGCAGTCGAGCCCATCCATGCGCACGATCGAATGCATGGCCGCGCCGAGCACGAACAGGTTGCTCATCGGCATCCACGGCGGCGCCCAGGCGAGCCCTGCCGCCACGATGCGCGCACCGGGCTTGAGCGCCGCGAAGGCGCGCCTGAGGCCCTCGTCGCTCTGCAGCACGTCGTGCGTGAAGAAGAAGATCGCCGCGTCTGCCCGGCGCGTGCCAAGCACGGACGCGTAGTCCGCGTCTTCGGCGGCGACGCCGAGGTATTCGATCGGGGTCGGGAGGTGCTCCACCCGCGCGCGCTGTTTCGCCTGGCGCATCATCGTCTCGCAGGGCTCGACGGCGACGATCCGCCCGGTGCGCCCGACCGCGCTGCTTAGTCCAGGCAGGCTCAGCCCGGTGCCTGCGCCGACGTCGAGCACGATCTGCCCCGGCTGCAGGTCGAGCAAGGCGATCGCCTCGCGCCGCAACGGCGCCACCGGCATCAACTCATAGTCGTAGACCGGCGCACGGCGCGCATAGAGCGCGTTCGAGGCTTGCCGGCCAGGACTGGGGTCTGGCGTGTTCATGGACTCCCTTGTGCTGCCGGGTCAGCTTCGCGTGGTGCGGAGGCCGGTGTCAAGCAAGAAAAACGGAGCGTCACGGAACCGTCATGCGGGACCGAAAGAATCGCGTCCCTATGTGCGTCCAACTCACCACAGGTACGCGGCTTGCCCGACGCGCCACCCGCTCGATCGCCGCGCTGTGCGCCGCGGTCGTCCTTCCCCTGGCCGCCGCGCACGCCGAGTCCGCGCCGCCCGCCGCAGCGTCCGATCTGAAGTTCTCGCAGTTCTTCAAGTCGCCGATCGGTCCGGCGGGCCTGGAGCTGTCCGACGCGCTGCGCGCCGCCGACGGCCGCCCGGTGCGCCTGGTCGGCTACATGGTCGCGCAGGAGCAGGCCAAGCCGGGCCGCTTCTGGCTCACGCCGCGCCCGGTGCGCATGAGCGAACACGCCGACGGCGAGGCCGACGACCTGCCAGCGGCCGCCGTGACCGTGCTGCTCGATCCGTCGCAACAGGAGCGTCTGGTCGCGCATCGCGACGGGCTGGTGGTGCTCACCGGCACGCTGTCCATCGGCCGCGTCGAGGACGAGTCCGGCCGTGTCTCCTGGATCCGCCTGCAACTGCCGCCTGGTGCGCTCGAAGCGCAGTCGGCCTCCGCCTCCGCCCAGCCCGACAGCCACGGCCATCGTCATTGACCTGTGCCTGACCGCCGTCCGCGCGGTTCCCGATTTCCTCGACTCGAGTCCTCCACGATGAAACACCTGCCTTCCCTGCTCGCCGGCGCCTGCGCGCTGCTGGCCCTGAGCGCCGCCCAGGCCGCCCCCACGGTCACGCGCCTGACGCCGCCGAGCGAGCGCTTCTCCACCGGCCAGCCGGAGCCCGTGATCGCGCGCTTCCTGCCCGGTCAGCGCTTCGACCTGCAGGCGACGATCAAGCCGGACGCCGGCCAGCGCATCACCGCCGCGCGTTTCGTGATCGACGGCAAACCGGTCGACGCAACCGTCGCGCTGCGTGACTGTGCCACCGGCTGCGTGAAGGGCCTGAGCGCCGAGACCGCGATCGCCACGATCCGCGCGGTGAGCCTGGAGAAGGCCGGTCGCCACGAGTTCAGCGTCGAGGCTACGCAGTCCGACGGCCAGAAGGTCGCCGCCACCGGCAACTTCGACGTCGTGCCGTTCACCGCGGCCATGGGCCCGAAGGTCAAGAACATCATCATCCTGCTGGGCGACGGCATGGGCGCGGCGCAACGCACCGCGGCCCGCATCGTCAAGGGCGGCTACGCGCAGGGCAAGGTGATCAACCCGCTGGCGATGGACACCTTCCCGGCGACGGGCATGGTGAAGACGGCGTCCTTGAACTCGGTGGTGACGGACTCGTCGCCGGGCATGACGTCCTATGTCTCGGGCAACAAGAACAACAACAATGAAGAAGGCGTGTTCCCCGACGACACGATCGAGCCCTTCGACAACCCGCGCATCGAATACCTGTCCGAGTACCTGCACCGCACGCAAGGCAAGGCGCTGGGCATCGTGACGACGGCCGACGTGTTCGACGCGACGCCGGCCGGCAACGCAGTGCACACGAGCAACCGCGGCGCGGGCACCGGCATCGTGGACCAGTTCTTCGACGACCGCTCGCGCACGGGGCTGACGGTGCTGCTGGGCGGCGGCCGCAAGTGGTTCCTGCCGGCGGGCACCGCCGGCTCGGAGCGCGCCGATGGCAACGATTACGCGTTCTCGGCGACCGATCCCCACACCTCGGAGATCGTCAAGCGCTGGGGCGCCGCGCCGGGCGCGAAGGACAAGGGCCGCGACCTGATCCAGGAATTCCAGGGCGCCGGCTACCGCTACGCGCCGACGAAGACGGAACTCGAAGCCGCCACGGCGGGCGCGGGTGCCGACAAGCTGCTGGGCCTGTTCGCGTTCTCCAACATGAACGTGGCGCTGGACAAGATCGACGGCCGCCGCGGCGCGAAGAAGGGTCTGGCTGGCGGCAGCGTCGTCGACGACTACGGCTTCCCCGACCAGCCGATGCTCGACGAGATGGCCAAGGCCGCGATCGCGACGTTGAAGAAGCAGCAGAAGGGCTTCGTGCTGATGATCGAGGGCGCCTCGATCGACAAGCAGGCGCACAACATGGACAGCGAACGCTGGATGCTGGACACGATCGAGTTCGACCGTGCCGTGCAGGTTGCGCAGGACTTCGCGCGGGAGAACGGCGACACGCTGGTCATCGTGACGGCGGACCACGAGTGCTCTGGCGCGGCGCTGATCGGCGGCTCGATGCTGACCGACCAGGCGCTGCTGGACGCGGCGACGAAGAAGGGCGCGGCCAACCTGCGCGACAAGGTCGTCGGCGTGTACGAGAAGGCGGGCTTCCCGCGTTACCGCATCGCCGCGGACGGTTATCCGGAAGCGACGGACATCGACTACCGCCTGCTGGTGGGATACGGCGCGAACGCGGACCGCTACGAAGACTGGCGCACGAACGCGACGCCGCTGCGTGACTCGCAGCAGCCGATGGCCAAGTCCGAGCCGCTGAAGTGGTACCCGGCCAACGCCGCCGAGCGCGACGACGCGACGGGTGAATTCCTGGTCACGGGCCAGGTGCCCGGCGAGCAGGCGGTGCACACGGCGACCGACATCCCGCTGTCGGCCTTCGGCCCGGGCGCGCTGGCTTTCACTGGCGTCATCGACAACACGGACGTGTTCTTCAAGCTCGCGCAGGCGGCTGTGAAGGGCGCGACCGCTCCGGCCGATGCGACCGGCGCGAAGCGGCCGACGAAGGTGGTGAAGAAGTAAACGTCATCGCTTGGCAATGACTTCGATTGAGGGGCCTGCGGGCCCCTCGTCGTTTCTGCAGCACGCTCCTCACCACACCTCACCACCTACCGGTTTCATTTCGTCCCAGTCCGCCATGTCCGCCGGAGGCGGCGCGGAAAGGTCGCACTGGGCAATCATCTCGGCCAGCGTGTAATTGCGCTTGGGCGCCAGGGCGATATGGTTTTCCATCTACTCAACTCCACTTCGATGAGCGCCTCTCTCCGATAGCAGTCAAGTCTGGTTTCAAGGAGGGCGGCGCGATTGATCTAAGACAAGTTCCTTCGTCCGTTGCGACGCCGGGCAACCCTTCCGGGAGCAGCGGAAGGAGACGATGCGGTCAGGCCGCCCGGCGTGCATCGGACGAGTCCAGATCTTGCGCACAAGGACGGCACTTGGAAATCGCGCCAAGGGAGGGGTCGGTGGGGGATGCTGAGAACCCCAGAATGGGGGAGAACTTCGGGAGGCTACGGTGACCGTTGCCATCCTCCACCCAGCGCCCTTACCAACGCCAGCCGGTTCTCCAACTCGCTCTGCCGGATGCGGATCAGGTCGTTGTCCTGCGCGAAGAGGTTGCGCTGCGCATCGAGTTCTTCGAGGTAGCCCGCATAGCCCGCCTCATACCGGTCGTGCGCGTACTGCAGCGAGCGCGCCAGCACCTCGCGGCGCTCCTGCGAGAAGCGACGTTGGCGGTCCAGGCGCTCGATGCCGGCCAACGCGTTCTCGACCTCAGTGAGTGCCGTCAGCACGCGACCACGGTAGGCATACGCGGCCTGGTCGCGCTGCGCGGTCGCGGTGTCGAATTGCGCTTGCAGTCGACCCGCGTCGAACAGCGGCGCGAGCACGCTGCCGCCGATGCTCCAGACCCGGATCGGGTCGTAGTCGAGCGCGGACACGTAGAGCCGGCCCGCTGACGCGCTGAACTGGATCTGCGGCAGGAAGGCCGCCCGGCGCGAGGCCAGCGTCGCGTCGCTCGCGGCCAGCGTCAGCGCGGCCTGCGCCAGATCGGGCCGCCGCTCCAGCAGCGCCGACGGCAGCACCACCGGCGGCAGCGGCAGGTCGAGTTCCTCGAAGCGACGACCGCGCGGCATGTCGCCGGGCGGCTGCCCGGTGAGCTGGGCGAGCGCGTTCTCCTGGCGCCGGATCGCGAGCTCCAGCTGCGGCACCTGCTGCGCGACCGAGGCGTACTCGGCCTGCGCCTGCGTCAGCTGCAGCTGCGAGATGTAGCCGGTGCGCGCCTGGTCCTGCGCGAGCCGCAAAGCCTCTGCGCGTGAATCGAGCGTGCGCTTGGACAGCGCCAGCTGCGATTCCAGCGCCAGCAAGGCGATGTAGGACTGCGTGGTCGTCGCGGCCACGCTCAACGCGGCGCCGTCGCGATCGGCCTCGCTCGCGGCGACGCGCAGGCGTGCCGCCCGTGTCAGCGCGCCGAGGCGGTCCCAGAGGTCGAGCTCCCAGGACGCCGCCAGCCCTGGCTGGACGACGTGCGATTCCGAGATGCCCGTCGGCTGCAGCGTCCGCGAACCTTGGACGGCGAGCGTCGCATTGAGCTGCGGACCTTCGGCGGCCCGGCTTGCGGACAGCGCCGCACGCGCTTCGTCGAGGCGGGCTCCGGCCAGCAGCAGGTCGTTGTTGTGAGCGAGCGCGCGTTCGACCAGCTCATCGAGCGCCGTATCGCCGAAGTCGCGCCACCACTGCGCGCGAAGCTCGGCAACAGGCGCCGATGCTGCAGACGAGGGCGAAGGCGAGGGCGCCGACGCTGACGATGCGCTCGACACGGGTTGCTCGCGCCAGCCGATGGGGGGCTCGATGCGTGAGGCCTCTGGCGGCGCGCGCAGCGCGGGAGCGCAGCCGGCGATGAGCGCCGTCGCCAGCAATGCGCCCGGCGTTGCCGCGAAGCGTTTCATCGGGAAGCTCCCGTTGCAGGCGCCGACGCCGACGCCGACGTCTCCACCGTCACCACGACCGACATCCCCGGCCGCAGGCGATCCGCGCCGGGCTGGTCCGGATCCAGCGCGATGCGCACCGGCAGCCGCTGGACGACCTTGGTGAAGTTGCCGGTCGCGTTGTCGGCCTTGAGCACGGCGAACTCCGACCCCGTCGCCGGCGCGAGCTGCTGCACGCGACCGCTGAAACGCACGCCCTTGAGTGCGTCGGCCCGGAAGCTCGCCGGCTGGCCGACCTGCATGCGACCCGTCTGCGTCTCCTTGAAGTTGGCGACCAGCCACAGCTGACGCGGCACGAGGAACAGCAGCTGCGAGCCCGCGCTGACGTACTGTCCCAGCCGCACCGAGACCTCGCTGACCTGCCCGTCGGCCGGCGCGCGGATCACCGTGTTGGACAGGTTGATGCGCGCGGTCGCGAGCTGCGCCTCCGCCGCTTGCACCTGCGCGTTCAGGCCGCCACGACTGACGGTGGTCGCCTTGATGCGCTCCTCGCCGATGCGGATGTCGGCGCGCGCCTTGTCGACGTTGGCGGTCGCGAGGCGGTTGCTGGCGCGGACGCGGTCGCGCTCGTTCAGCGAGACCGAGCCTCGGCCCGCCAGGTCCTCGACCCGCGTCAGCTCCGCACTGGAGCGCGCGAGCTCGCCTTCCGCCGAAGCCAGCGTCGCGCGCGAGGCTGCCAAGGTCGCCTGGTTCTGGGCCTGCGTCTGATCGAAGTTGTCGAACTGGGAGCCGGCGCTGGCGCGTTGCGCCTCCGCCTGCGCGACGGCGGCGGCATACAGCCGGTCGTCGATGCGCACCAGCGGCTGTCCTGCCTTCACCTGCTCGAAGTCCTTGACCAGCACCTCCACGACGTAGCCGTTGACCTGCGGCGACAGCACCGTGACCGCGCCGCGCAGGTAGGCGTTGTCGGTCGTCTCGTTGTTGGAGTCGAAGGGGCCCAACTCCCACGCGCGCATCACCAGCGTCACGCCGACCAGTGCGACGACGGCCATCGCGACGATCGCCGTCGTGGAGGCCTTCAGATACTTCGGCGCGGGTGCTGGCGGAGCTGGCGTCGGTGTCGGCACAGGTGGCGGGACGGGCGGCGGCGAAGGCGGGGAGGCCGGCGGCGACCCCGATGGCGACTCCGACGGCGCTGCCGCTGCCGGTG
>NZ_DASVNZ010000099.1:0-12029 GCF_036486225.1 Roseateles sp.
CGCGCAGTGCATGGATCGCCTCGCCGCCGAGGCGGCGGAGCTGCGGGCCGGTGCGCTGGCCGATGCGACCCGCATCGCGATCGCGCTGAACGAAGCGCGTGAACAATGCCTCGCGGCCGCGGAAACCGTGCTGGTCGAGATCGCGCATCAGGCGGCCCGCCGTCTGTTGCTCGACATGCCCGCCGAACAGCTGGCGCGATCCAGTGCCCGCCTCGTACGTGATGAGTGGCGCGCGATGCGCGTCGAGGGTCCGACCGAACTGCGCGCCCATCCTGACGACCTCGCGTTCCTGAAGGACATCGCGGCCGACGCCGGCTGGTCGCTCTCACCCGACGGGCAACTGGGTCGAGGCCATTGCGTGCTCTCGCATCCCGCCGGCAGCCTGCACGCCCGCTACGACGACAACGTCCGCGCCTTGTTGAAGGCGTTGCCCGGTGCCCGCGACCCGTCGACGCCTGTCCCACCGTCCACCCAGGACACCCCGCCACCGTTTCTCCAGGAGACATCCGCATGACTTCGATCACTTCCGCATCCCGCCAACTGAAGGCTTCCTTGACGAACACGAATCGCCTGTCCCAGGCGATGGCGGGCATCGGCCTCGATGACCTGCAGCGCGCGATCAGGATCAAGAGCCAGATGCAGGTCGAACTCGCGGTGCAGAAGGTCGAGATCCAGGAGACCCGCCAGTTCGAACGCAAGCTCGTCAACGAAGTGGTGAGATGAGACGCCTTGCTGCGCTGGCGGGATCGGGGCTGCGCGCCGCCCTGTGCACGATCGCCCTGGCCGGGCCGTTCGGTCCCGCGATCAAGGAGGCCGTCGCCGTTGCTCCACCCGCCTGGCGGGACACGCTCTACAGCTATCGCGCCGATGAAGAGCTGTCGCTGACGCAGATCCTCGATCGCTTCTCGTCGACGCTGGGCCTGGAGGTGAAACTGGCCGATCCCGCACTGGGCAGGCGCAAGCTTCGTCTGAGCGGCAAGGGGGCCTCTCCCGCCGTGTTCCTCGACCGGATCGGCGACGCGCTGGGGCTGGACTGGTTCGTCTACCGGGGCGTGCTGCACCTGTCGGCACGGTCGACGGCCATGAGCGATCGGATCTCGCTCGGTCCGCAGAGCCCGTCCGACGCCAAGGACGCCCTGATTGGCATCGGACTCTTCGAGAGCCGCTTCGGCTGGGGCGAGTTCGATTCCGACCCGCCCACCGTGCTGGTGTCGGGGCCGCCCGCCTATGTGAACGAAGTTCGGCGGGTGCTTGCCGTTCCGCCGGAAAAGCCGCGCAAGGAGCGCCCGCGGCTGATGGTGTTTCGCCTGAAGCATGCCTCCGCGGCCGATCGGGAGATGCGCACGCGCGATCGCACCGTCACCCTGCCGGGCCTGGTCACCACCTTGAACCAGGTCTTGCCCAACGCCCGCACCACCAGCCTCCAGCTGTCATCCAGGAACGGACGTGAGAGCGGCGGGAAGCCCCTGACGTCCGGGGCTGAGGATCCGTGGGCCGCGCTGGCGAGGGAGATCGCCGGTGGGGAGACGCCATCGGGCACGGCGCTGGCCGGGCTGGCGGCCGCACGCCTGCCGACGACGCCTTCGACCGGCGGGGCCTCCGGCCGCAACGACAGCGCCGACGCCGCCTCGTCGGCATTCGCCGAGCCGGCAGCTGCCCTTCGGCGAACGGCAGGTGGTGCCGATCCGGACGCGACCGATCCCGTCCCGGCGATCGCTGCGTACAGGCCGCTCAACGCCGTGCTGGTCTGGGATCTGCCGTCGCGTCGCGACGAGTACCGCGAGCTGATCGAGGCGCTCGACGTACCGAGCCGTCTGATCGAGATCAACGTGACCATCCTCGACGTCAGCGCGGATGCCTTGCGTGATTGGTCGGTGGACGTCGCGGCCGGATCAGGTGCCGCGCGCGTGGCGATGAGTGCAGACGGCAAGATCGGCGCATCGCCTGCGGACACCGGCGTCAAGGGGTCGTCGATGGTGCTGTGGGCGTCCAATCGCCTGGAGCTTCGGGTGCGCGCGCTGGAATCGCGCGGACAGGCGCAGGTGCTGTCGCGGCCGTCGGTCCTGACCTTGAACAATGTGGGGGCCTTGCTGGACATGAACCAGTCGGCCTACGTGAAGCTGGTCGGCGAACGCAGCACCGACCTGCGCACGGTCACTGCCGGCACGCTGCTCAAGGTGACACCCAGCATCGTCGGCGACGACCTCGGCGGCGCGAACGCTCCGGGCATCCGCGTCACCCTGGACATCGAGGACGGTCAACTGACGCGGGCCAGCACCGAGCAGGGAACCCCCAGCGTCGGCAACAGCGCTGTCAGCACCGAGGCCGTCGTGAAGCCCGGCGAGTCGCTGGTCATCGGCGGCTACCGCCGCCAGGATCGCCAGATCTCCAATGCGCGGGTGCCGGGTCTGTCGTCCGTCCCGCTGATCGGCGCGCTGTTCCGCAGCGACAGCGCTGTGAACAACGAGCGTGAGCGCCTTTTCATCCTGACGGCGCGCGCGCTGCCCTGAACATCGTTCCTTCACTGCCCGAGGCCATTCATGTCCACGATCTCCGCTCGCCCAGTCCCTGTCACTCTTGAGTCCGGCCAGGACGCCGGCTTCCGGGGGAGGGGGGTGATCAACCCGGGAACGGCCCGTGAGTGGGCCCTGGCCAGCCCGGCGGATTCGGCGACCCGCGAGCAGGCGCAACTCGCCGAGCGTCGCGCCGCGGCATCGACATCGGCCGCGATGGCCGCCGCTGCCGAGGCCGCGTCGAATTCCGGAGGACTCGGTGCGAGCGCGGAGGAAATCACCTTCGGCGCCAGCGAGCGGGCCGAACTGGAAACGCACGACGAGGCGCGTGATGCGCGCGAGGGCAAGGACGCGCGGGTCGAGGCGCTGATGCGCATCGAGGTCATCCACGAGCTGCTGCGGCAACTCGGCGGAGATCGGAGCGCGGCGCTGGTGCGCCAGCGGGCCGAGCGATTCTCGGCGCTGTGGCAGAGGGGCGAGCAGGCGTTGGCGTTGGACGAGCTGGGAACCGGCAGCTTCGGCCCGTTGGAACGGGCGGCGCTGCTGAACCTGGCGCTGCGGCGTCGACCGGATGGCCCCGCGACGGAACGGCTGGAAGCCTTGCTGCTCGAAGACCTGGAGGCGGATCCCGGCAAAGTGGTCACACGCCTGCTGGGCAGCCTGGGCACCGGCGGACTCTGCGCCGACGGCATGTGCCGGCCGCCGTCCGTCGCGCCGGAGTCGCCGTGGTTGGCGGCGGTGCAGTCGCCGTCGACGCCGAAACTGGTGCTGGAAGCAGGCGCCAGCCTCGGTCCGGAAGGGCTCGACAAGCTGGCCGCGCTGAGTGTGCCGCGGGGACGGGTGGACGGCCGCCTGTCGCGCGGCGCGGAAGTGTTCCTGTCGCTGTCATTGCTGCGGATGATTCAACAGGTGCGGCAGGTCGAGGCGCTCGGCGCTCGCCTGCTCGACGCCCGGGAGGGGCGCGTCGACACTGCCGGGGCAGGGGGGCGCATGAACGCGCCGAACGCATCGACAGGGGCGAAGGCCGGCCATGACCGGTCGGAAGAAGTCCGCAAGGTGACGCGCTGGCTGCTGGAGACGACCTTCGCGGCGGCGCCGCAAGGCGCGCTCGCACGCATCGGGACGGTGTTCGATCTGAAGGCGGGCGACCCCCGGTTGCATACGCTTCGCAGGCTGCTGCAACGGCGCCTCGGCGATCTGCCTGACGGGGTATGGCTGAACGCCGACGTCAAGGCGGCGGTGTCGGCGGAATTGAAGAAGGCGCTCACAGCCGCGATGGAGCGGCAGGGCGAGTTGACGCGCTTCGGTCTCGTCCGCCCCCATCGCCCGATTCGTTAACACCGACCGCAATCCGCAGATTCAGGGGGCGAACCGCCCTCCGGCCATGGCGACTGATCCTGATCATGTCCCAAGCCCCATCCACCTCCGCCGCGGCGCGTGGCGCCGCACGCCTGAGCTCCACCGGCGCGCTCCTGTCGCCGGCCCAGGCGCTGGCGCGCCAGATCGCCCCGCGCGGTGAACGCGCCGAGATCGTCGTCACCGCGCTGGTGGTGGCGGTCGTCTTCGCGATGCTGCTGCCGGTCCCCACCTGGCTGCTGGACCTGCTGATCGCGATCAACCTGTGCGTGTCGGCCTTCCTGATCGTGCTGGTGATGCAGGTGAAGCAGACGACCGGGCTGTCGGCCTTCCCCTCGCTGTTCCTCGTCACGACGCTGTTCCGCGTCGCGCTCAGCGTCGCCAGCACGCGGCAGATCCTGCTCAACGCGGAGGCCGGCCACATCATCGAGGCCTTCGGGGAGATCGTCGTCGGCGGCAATCTCGTCGTCGGCCTCGTCGTGTTCCTGGTGTTGACCGTCGTGCAGTTCATCGTGATCACCAAAGGATCCGAGCGCGTCGCCGAGGTCAGCGCGCGCTTCTCGCTCGACGCGATGCCGGGTCGCCAGATGGCGATCGACATGGAGCGCAAGGCCGGCGGCATCACGCAGGAAGAGGCCAAGGAGCAGCGTGACGCCTTGACCGAGGAGAGCCAGTTCTTCGGTGCGATGGACGGCACGATGAAGTTCGCCAAGGGCGACGCGATCGTGGGCATCGTCATCGTGCTGGTGAACCTGATCGGCGGCCTGTCGGTCGGTGTGCTCCAGCGCGGTCTGCCGGCCTCCGAAGCCTTGCATGTCTACGCGATCCTGACCATCGGCGACGGCCTCGTGGCGCAGATCCCGGCACTGCTCATGTCCATGACCGCGGGCCTGCTGGTCACGCGGGTGTCCAAACCCACGGGCGGCCGGGCGATCGGCAACGAGCTGACCGCGCAGATGCTGCATCAGCCCAAGGCCTGGGTCACGGCCAGCGCCGCCATGCTGGCCTTCGGCCTGCTGCCGGGCATGCCGCTGCTGATCTTCGCCGGCCTGGCGACGGGGGCCGCCGCCGTGGGCCTGACGATGATGAACCGCAAGCTCAGGACGGAGCGCGAGGAAACGCAGCAGCGCGAGGCCGTCGTGGAGGCCCTGCGCGACTTCGATCTCGTGCGCCCCTTTTCGCTGCGGGTCAGCGGTCGCATCGATGCCGGGCGCGCCCAGCGCGCGCTCAATCTCTGCCGTCATGTCCGCAATCGTCTGGTGCGACGTCTGGCGCTCGTGACCCCGCAGATCGAGTTCGAAGCCGGCGTTGACCTGGAGCACGCGGACCTGGAGTTCTGCCATGGCGAGGTACCGGTGTTCTCCATGTGGCTGCGGGAGGACCTGCGGACCTGCACCTGGACGGGCGGCGACCCGGCCGCACTCGGTCTGCCGGCCGAGCAGGTGGAGTCGCGCGGCGGCCTGGCCTGCGCGCCGCGCGTGTGGCTGCCCGAGGCGCAGGCCCTGGCGCTCGATCCCGCGCCGACCGACCTGCGGGATTGCTGGGACCGCCTGGACGAGCTCTGCGAGGAGACCTTGCTGCGCGTCGGGCCGATGTACTTCGGCATGGAGGAGACGCAGAAGATCGCCGCCTGGTGCGCGCGCAAGACGCCGGAAGTGGCCAAGGAACTGGAGCGTGCGGTCCCGCTCAGCCGGATGGCCGAAGTGCTGCGCCGCCTGCTCATGGAGAACGTCAGCATCCGCAACGTGCCGATCATCCTGAACGCCTTGATCGACTGGGGCCCGCGCGAGCGCGATCCCTCGGTGCTGACCGAATGCGTGCGCGCCGCGCTGCAGCGCGAGATCTGCGACTCTCATGCCGTGCGCAAGGAATTGCGGGCGCTCATGTTCGACAGCGAACTCGAGGCCCAGATCCGGGCCGCCATCCGCCAGACCGCCTACGGCGATTTCCTGGCGCTGGACGCGGATCTGACCGATGCCATCCTGGATGAGACCGCCTCCGCCTACCTGGCCGCCTGCGGGAGCGGGCGGCCGGTCATGGTGTGCGCGCAGGACGTGCGGCCCCATATCCGCAAGCTGCTGGCCGATCGCGTGCCGCCGCTGGGCGTGATCGGCATGTCCGAGCTGCCCCCGGACTTCCGGGTCAACGTGCGCGCCGTGATCAGCGTGCCGTTGGAGGGACGCGCCCTGCCGGAGATGTACTGACATGACGACACCGGCCTCGGAGGCTGAAGTGCTGGAACTGCGCGTCCTCAGCGGCCTGCAGGCCGGCGCGGCGCTGCCGCTCGAGGAGGCCCTGACGGTCGGCCCCGGCGACGACGCCGACCTGCTGCTGCTGGACGATGGCCGCCTGCCGGCGCGCCTGCTCGTGCGCGTGGCGCCGGAGGGCGGCCTTTTGCTGGAAACGGTGGAGGACGGGGTCGTGCTGTCGACCGGCACGAGGTTGGCGGGCGGCCAGACTGTGCCGCTGGCGCCCGGCGAGGCGTTCAGGACGGGCGACACCTGGTTGATGGTCCGCGACGCCATGGCCCCCTGGGACACCTGGACGCCGCCTCTGACCGACGAACCGGAGACGGCGACGCCGGAGGGCGCGCCCAGCGCTCGCGGGCCCTCGGCCCCGCCGGTCATGGTGGCGGATGTCCGATCCGTCGGGACCGGAAGCCGGGACCCATCCCGCAGACCGCGACCGATGCGCACCCTGGGCAGCCTGATCGTCGCGGCAGGTCTGTTGTCGACGATGCTGGGCGTGGCCGCGCTGGTCCGGCAGGTCAAGGACAGCGAGGCAGTCATCGAGTCGGAAGACGAGACCAAGAAGGGCCGTGCGTCTGCCACGGACCCGCGCCGCAAGCGACCCACCGCAGACGGTGCCTCGCCCCCCCGGCCGGTCGCTCGGGAGACTGGCGGGGCCACCGCAGCCGGTCCGCCCGATGCGCAGCCTGATGTGCGGACTGATGTGCGGACTGACGTGCGGACCGACGTGCATGGCGGACGCGGTCGGTTGCACGTGAACATCCCGGGAGACGGCACGGTCGTCCTGCCCTTCGACATCCAGGAGGTGATCCTCGGGTCCGGCAGCCATGTGACGCTGACCGACGGCCGGCGGATCGAACCCGGCGACCGCGTCGGCGACTGGCGGCTGGCCGAGATCCGGCCCGGCACGCTGGTTTTCGACGGTCCACGCAAGGTGCAGGTCGGATGGTGACGCCACGCGAGATCGCCGCCCGCGAGGCCGCCGCCATCGCCGCCGCGATGGCGGACGTGCCCTTGACCCGTCAGCTCGGCCAGGTGCGTCGCGTGCTGGGCATGCTGATCGAAGGCACCGTGCCCGGCGCGAGCATCGGCGAACTCTGCGAGGTCTACCACCCCGAGGCGCCCGAGAGGATCTGGCGCTGCGAGGTGGTCGGCTTCACCGGCGCCAATGTGCTGCTGTCGTCGTTGATGGCGCTCGAGGGCATCTCCGGCGGCTGCGTGATCCGGCCGCTGCGCACCGTGCATCACGTGGCCGTGGGCCGCCCCCTGCTGGGGCGGATCCTCGACGGCTTCGGCGATCCGCTGGATGACGGTCCGCCGCTGCGTCCCGGCGAAGGCGGGCTGGAACTCCGCCGCGTCATCGCCGATGCGCCGCCGCCGGTCGAACGCTGGCGCATCAAGGACCGGTTCCCCACGGGCGTGCGCAGCCTCGACACGCTGTTGACGATCGGGCAGGGGCAGCGCGTGGGCCTGTTCGCCGGACCCGGTTGCGGCAAGACCACGCTGATGGCGGCGGTCGGTCGCGGCAGTCCGGCCGACGCGATCGTCGTCGGGCTGATCGGCGAGCGCGGCCGCGAGGTCCGCGAGTTCACCGAGCATGAGTTCGACCCCGCCTTGATGGCGCGCACGGTGATCGTCTGCGCGACGTCCGACCGGACGTCGATCGAGCGCGTGCGCGCCGCCTTCACCGCCACCGCGATCGCCGAGGGGCTGCGCGACCAGGGCCTGAACGTGCTGCTGATGGTGGACTCGCTGACCCGGTTGGCCCGCGCGCAACGCGAGATCGGGCTGGCCGCCGGCGAGGCGCCGGCGCGCGCCGGCTTCCCGCCCTCGGTCTATGCGTTGCTGCCTCGGCTCATCGAGCGCGCGGGCAATGCCGCGGGCGGCTCCATCACCGCGCTCTACACGGTCCTGCTGGAAGGGGAACTGCGTTCCGACCCGATCAGCGAGGAAGCGGTCTCGCTACTGGACGGCCACATCGTGCTGTCGCGCAAGCTGGCCGAGCAGGGACAGTATCCCGCGGTGGACGTGCTGGCCAGCCTGAGCCGGGTGATGTCGAACATCGTTCCCCGGGAACACGGCCGCGCGGCCAACCGGATCCGGCAGGTGCTGTCCGGCTATCGCGACATGGAGCTGATGGTGCGGCTGGGCGAGTACCGGCCCGGTCTGGATGCGGAGATCGACCGCATCGTCTCCGACTATCCCAAGGTGATCGACTTCCTGCGCCAGGACACGCGCACGTCCGCGCCGTGGGAAGAGAGTCTGGGCAGGCTGCATGCACTGACCGTCGGCACGGTGTGAGCGCAGGATGGTCGCCGCCTTGCCGCCTGGCGACGCCCCGGCCGATCGCCCCGAGCCGAAGCGGGCCCCGCAGGAGTTCGAGTCGCCGGCACCGCCCGATCCCCGGATTCCCGGCGTACGCCGCATCGGCGCCTTGGCGAGCCGGCGCGCGAGCTTGGCCGAGGCGGAACTGCGGCGTGCGCAGCGTGCCAGCGAAGCCGCCGCGCAGGCGTTGACGGCGGCCGAACAGGCCCTGATCGATTGCATCGCCGATGTGGCCGTGCAGCGCGACGCGCTGCGGGCCGCCTGTCAGGCGGAGCCCGGCGGCTCCCCCGTCCTGACGCGCTGGCGCCAGGCCGACCAGGCGCAGCTGGCGCGCGTGCCTCCGGCCCGGCAGGCGGTGGTCGATCGTCAGCGCGCGTGCGACGCTGCCGAGCTGGCCCTGGGGGAAGCCGCCGACCGGCATCGGGCGCTGGCGCGCCGTCGCGAGAAGTACGCGCTCCTCGAGGAGCAGTTGCGCGACGAGGCGTGAGCGGTGTGAGACGGCGTCGTCGCGGGCGACGCCGCGGCGGTCAGGCGGGCGTCACGCGAGATCCAGCATCTCCTGCCCGATCTCGTCGTCCACGGTCGCCAGGTCCAGGTGCAACTCGTTCTCACCCGGGCGCAACGCGGGGCGAAGCAGCTCGGGCGCCTGCTTTTCGTATTCCTCGATGACGCGCAGCAGGAGTGCCACCGCGCGGAAGGTGTGCTCCGGCACCGGCTGTCCGACTTCGCCCGACGCGAGCAGGAAGCGCGCCAGTCCCACGTAACGCACGACCGGAATGCCGCGCTCGCGCGCCTCGCGCCGCAGCGCGAGCGCGTCCTCGTCGCTGCGCTTGTCCAGGATGAGCGGCATCTCGGTGACCTCGGGGTCGTAGTACAGCGCGACTGCCACGTGCTCCGGATTGACGACCACCGCGCTGGGCCGCTGCTGCGATCCGAAGTCGTCGGACATGACGATCTCCTTGGCGATCTGCTTGCGCGTGCCCTTGAGCATCGGATCGCCCTCGTTCTGCTTGTAGTCGCGGCGGACCTCGCTGATGTCCATGCGCAGCTGGCGGAACACCAGGTAGCGCTGCAGCAGGATGTCGGTGACGATCAGCAGGATCAGCACGAGGATGCACTGGCGCTCCAGGCTCTTGAGCATGGCCAGCGACATCGACCAGCCCTGGGCGGCGTCGACGCGGAAGGTCAGGGCGACATCGGGCAGACTGTCCCGGATCTTCAGCCACGCGACCGTCAGCAGCGACAGGCTGCGCACGGGGCCGAGCACCGCCATCATGAGCTTCTGTCCCGATACCAGGTTCTTCAGGTTGGTCCCGGGGTTGAGCTTGTCGAAGCCCTTGCCGAGCGCCTTGCCGGCGATGTTGAAGCGCGTCTGCGCCAAGGTGCCCAGGACGGCGACGAGCGCCGGCAGGACGGCCAGCACCAGCAGGGCGATCAGGACGGGGAGGGCGGAGGACCAGGTCATCGCGAGGCCCGCCTCCAGGGGGCGCGCCGTCTGGCGCAGCGCCGTCTCGAGCAGGGCGTCGACGAGGCCGCGCCAGAGCGGTTCGGTGGCGAAGGCGACCTCCGCCATCAGCAGCAGGCGCAGGATCTTGATCGAGTCCTGGCTGACGCCGAGTTGCCCGTCTTCGCGCGCCTGGCGCTTCTTGGACTCGGTCGGGGGGAGGTTCTTCTCGGACATCGATCGCTCGCCGACGGGTCAGCGGGGCGGGGCCGGGAGCGGCAGCGCCAGGCCGAGGGCGTCCAGCATCCCTTCCTGCCACCAGCGCAGCGCGTCGTCCACGACCTTGTCGAACAGCGGTGCCGCGATCAGCACCACGATGAACAGGGCGGAGACCGACTTCACCGCCATCGCCGACGCATAGACGTCGAATCCCTGGACGGCGGTGCTGGCGATGGCCAGCGCCAGCTCGACCATCAGCAGGAGCAGCAGGGCCGGCCCGGCGAGCAGCAGGGCCTGGGTCAGCGTGCCGGTCAGCGCCTGGAGCAGACCGCGCTGGTGCGCCGCGTCCAGGGTCGGGAACAGGTCGAGCATCGGCCATTGCGCATGGCTGGCGGAGAGGGCCGTGAAGAGCGTCTGCAGCAGGCCCAGGTCCACCAGGAGCGCGATGAGGGCGCGTTCGGACAGTTCGCCCAGCAGGGTGGCGTCGGCCTGCAGCGCCGGATTGACCTGCTGGGCGGCGTTGGCGCCGCGCTGGTTGTCGATCAGGGTGCCCATGCCCCGCACGGCCCAGAACGGGATTGCCACCAGCATGCCGAGCAGGCTGCCGATCAGCCCTTCCTTGAGCGTCAGGATGAGGAGCGCCTCGGGCGGCGGCGGCGAGGCGGCGAATGCCGGCCAGACCTGGAAGGCCGCGGGCAGCGACAGCGCCAGGCAGAGCGCGCCGCGCACCATCGCGGTGGTCTGCTGGCGCGCCAGGAACGGCAGGAAGACGATCATGCCGCCGGCGCGTGCCATGGACAGGGCCATCACCTGGGTGAACAGCAGCAGCGACAGGGGCGACCCGGACGACATGAAGCGGGAGTGAGATCAGGCGGGCACGGGCGACGATCCGCAGGCGGCTTCCGCCATCGGATCGGACGGCCCGGCGGCGGTCGCGCCGCGGCGCGCGGCGCGCAGGCGCTCGATGCCCGCCTGGCGACGCCCCAGCCGGTCCATGTGGGCGAGCCAGACGGGATCGTCGAGTCGGCAACCCCACACTTCGAGATCGAAGCGCAGTCCGCCATAGTCGACGACGGCCGGCATCAGCGCCCAGCGCTCGAGCCGGCAGGCTCGGACCAGGGAGAGGCTGCGGCGGTTGACACCGAGGATCCAGCAGGTGACGAGGTCGAAGCCGTAGCGCCGGCATTCCTTGAAGACGCCGCGGATCATGCGCATCGCCACGCCGCTGCCCTGCCAGGATTTGGCCACGTAGAGCCAGAGATCGCCGGCACTGCGACACACGCTCGGCGCCCAGGCGATCGTGCGCATGTGGGCCCAGGCGACCGGGACCGGGGGCGCGGCGGCGCACGTGCCGTCGCCGCCTTCGTCCGACGGGGCCGTCATCACCCAGACCGGCCACCCCTTGAGACGACTCTCGGCGAGGAGCGCCAGCATCGCTGCTTCGGTCCCGTTGTCCAGCGTCGGCGAGTGGCCGCCGCCGGCGACGGACTCGTTGTAGATGCGGATCAGGGCGCCGGCGTCGGCGGGCTTGGCCAGACGCCAACGCAGCGTGGCGGGGTCGCGCGCGGCGAGGGGGGGCGTCGCAGCATTCATGAAGATGAGACCAGGGTGTGGGGCGCGGCGGCGCCGGTGCGCCAGATGCGCCAGGCCTGCCGACGCAGTGCGGCGGCGGCGTCTGGAATGTTCGGCGCGGGAGCCGTCTCGTGCAGGAGTGCGGGGGCGCAGCGCAGGCGCAACCTCGACCAGGCGCCGGGCAAGGCGTCCTCGATCAGTCGCCCCATCAGCGGCAGCGCCCAGCGACGTAGCGCGATGTCTGAAGCGTCCATCGGCGGCGGTGCGCCCTCGGGGCGCAAGGGCCGCGCCTTGGCCTGCCGGAGCGCATCGCGCCACAGGGGCGCATCGCCGCGTCCGGCGGAGAACAGG
>NZ_DASVNZ010000110.1:0-11208 GCF_036486225.1 Roseateles sp.
TCGCCTCGAGGGCGCCGTCGTCGATGTCCACCGAGATGCGTTTGCCTTGTGCCATGGGACGGCATTCTCGCCGCTCGTTGCGCGGCATGCCGGCGCGGCGGCGGCCAGCGAGGAGCTTGTAGAGTGGCGCCCATGAACTTCCGTCTTCTTTCAGCCGCCGCGGTGACGCTGCTCGCCGTCCAGTGAAGAACAACGTCATGGCCGCCATGTCCGACTGGCGATGCGCCAAGGAACTGCGGTCGCTGGAGGTGACCTTCACGTTCGACCGGCCCTGACGCGGGACGGCGGCTGCTTCAAGGCCGCTTCGGCCCTGTCCGGCGACCGGACTGCCGCGCCGCCGCGATGGCGGCCTCGAGCCGTGGCAATGCTTCGTCGAGGGACTGCTCACCGAGCGCGCTGTCGCCCAGCAGCACGCCGGGCGCAACCTGCACGCGCTGGCAGCAATCGGCCACGAACTCAAGCCGCAACCCGCGCTGAGCCACCTCATTCGCCAGGGCGTCGGCGGGCACGTCGTCCGGCAGCCACCAGGTGAAGTGGAAACCGCCGTGTTCACCGCTGGTCCGCAGCGGCGCCGGTGCGACTGCCTGGCGCAAGGCATCGAGCACGCGCTCCCGCCGCCGCGCATAGACGGCCCGCGTGCGGCGGATGTGCCGCGCCAGTCCGCCGTCGGCCATGAAGGCGGCGAGCGCGCGCTGCTCGATCAGGCCGACCGACGGCCCCATCGCGCGGCACGCCGCGGCGAAGTCGGGCACCAGCGCCCGCGGCACCACGGCGTAGCCGATGCGCAGGTCGGCGAACATGGTCTTGTTGAAGCTGCCGCAATGGATGACGCGGTCGTCCTTGTCGAGACTCTTGAGCGCGGGCAGCGGCGCGCTGCGGTAGTTGAACTCGCTGTCGTAGTCGTCCTCCAGCACCCACACCGAACGCTCCTGCGCCCAGCTCAGCAGCTCGAGGCGGCGCGAGACCGGCATCGTCACGCCGGTCGGCGACTGGTGCGCCGGCGTCACGTGGACCAGCCGCACACCGGCGTGCCGGCGCGCCCGCGCGACCGAGAAGCCCGCCTCGTCGATCGCCACAGGAGCCAGGCGCCGCGCGAAGGGCGCAAAGATGTCCGCGGCGAGCGCGTATCCCGGGTCTTCGATCAGCACCTTGTCCGTCGCGCGCAGCAGCACGCGCGCCGCGAGGTTCAGGCCTTGGCGGATGCCCGCGACGACGATGACCTGCGCCGGATCGCAGGACATTCCCCGCGCGGCGCCGAGGTACCGCGCCACCTCCGTCCGCAGCTCCCACGCGCCGAAGGCATCGTCCTCGGCCGTCGCCCGCAGCCGCGTGCCGCGAGCCGCAGCCTGAAGATGGCTTCGCCACTCGGCGAGCGGGAACAACGCCGCATCGGCCACCCGCGCGACGAAGGTCGCATCGTGGCGGGAAGGGCGCGCGGTGGCGGAGCGGGGCGGCTCTAACGACATCGACATCGACGCTTGCATCGAGGGCTGCATCACCACCGCCTTCGCCGTTCGCGCCGGCCGTTCAGGGCGCAGGAACTGGTCGGGCAGCGTGGCGCTCACGTAGGTCCCGGAGCCGACGACGCCGGCCACGTAGCCTTCCGCGCGCAGCTGGTCGAAGGCAACCTCGACCGTCGAGCGCGCGACCGAGAGCCGCTGAGCCAGCGCGCGCGATGACGGCACGCGCATGCCCGCCTTGAGCGTCCCCTGCAGGATGGCCTCGCGCAGCAGTCGATACACCCAGGCCTGACGCGTCTCGCCATCGACGAGGGGCAGCGCGGGAAGATCGAATGGCGCTCCGCCAGTGCCGGTACCGGTCCTGGTGCCGGCGTCGACGGTGGGTCGACGGCTCAGAAGTGGCTTGCTCAAAAGGATGGAAGTGGCTGTTCCGAGGAGGCCACAGTGTAGGCAGGATCGCTGTCCATGCAAGTCCTCCACACCTCCGCCGACGCGTTCACCCTCATGCCCCACGGGGTGCGCGTGCCCATGGCCGATCATGCGAGCGTGCTCGATGCCGCTTTGGCCGCTGGCCTCTCGGTGCCGTTCTCCTGCCAGCGGGGCGTGTGCAGTTCCTGCGCTGCGGTATGCGCAAGCGGCGAGGTCGAACGTGCCGCGACGGCTTCGGCGAACGCGATCGATCCCGACCCCGGGCGCGTGCTGATGTGTCAGGTGCGCGCCCGTGGCGACGTCGTCCTGCAGGTGCCGGACTGGGTGCCCCAATCGCTCCCGAAACGGCTCACGCTGCACGTCTTGTCGCGCCGCGCGCTGAGCCCCGATGTCGTCGAGCTTGTGCTCGATCCGGGTGCCGGCCTCGCAACGCGGTCCGGGCACCACCTGCGCATCCAGTTGCCGGGAAGCGACCACCGCTGCTTCTCCATCGCCAATCGGCGCGTGGACGATCTCGATCCCATCGAGCTGCAGATCCGTCGCGTGCCGGGTGGCCACTTTTCCGATGGCTTGCTGGGTGAGCTGATGCCCGGCGATGCGCTGGAGGTCGAAGCGCCCTTCGGTGCCCCCGCGACGCTCGCGTCGGATGCGCCGTTGGTGCTGCTGGCCACGGGCACGGGCTACGCGGGCGTGCGAGCGCTGCTGCAAGCGGCGCTGGCCGATCCCGCGACGCCTGCTGTCACCCTTTACTGGGGCGGACGCCATGAAGCCGACCATTACGCCCGCGCGGAACTGGACGCGTGGGCGGCGGCCGACACCCGTCTGCGATGGCACGCGGTGTCACCGCAGGCGACCAAGGGACATGCGGGACAGGACGACGCCCTGCAGCGTCATGTGCAGGACCATGCGCTGAGGGACGGGCACGACTGGTCGTCGGTCCGCGTGCACGCCTGCGGCAATCCGGCGATGTTGCGCGACGCGCGTCTGGCGCTGCAGGCGGCGGGCCTGCCCGCCGCGCGCTGGTTCGCCGATGCCTTCGTCGCCAGCGGTCGCGAGGCCGCCACGCATGACTGGGAACGCAGCGGGCCGCATTTCGATCTGGCCGGCATCGTGTCGGCGCGGGAAAAGTCGATCGCTGCCGTGACCGACATTGCTGCCTTGCTGCGCCCCGGCATGTCGAGCGCCGAGGCGCAGGTGCTGGCCGACGCGCGGCTGCGCGCGATGGGCTCGCAGCGCAACTGGCATCCGACGATCGTGCGCTTCGGCGAGGACACGACCTGCACGTCGCGCGAGCCGGGCGATCCCGAGCGACGCCTGCGCGCGGACGACATCGTCTTCATCGACATCGGTCCGGTCTGGGACGGCTACGAGGGCGACTACGGCGACACCTTCGTCTTCGGCGACGACGAGGCCCACCTGCGCTGCGCCGAGGCGGCGCGCGCGGTGTTCACCGAGGCCCGCGCGGCGTGGGAGGCCGGCGCGAGCGGCGTGGACCTCTATGCGCTGGCCGAGGCGGCGGCCCTGCGGCATGGGTGCACGCTGGTCCGCGAGATGGCCGGGCACCGCGTGTCCGACTTCCCGCACGCGCTCTATGGCCGGCACAAACTGGCGCAGGCCGGCTTCGCGCCGGGGGACGGCCTCTGGGTGCTGGAGATCCAGGTCCGCGACCACGTCCGTCCGATCGGCGCGTTCTTCGAGGACGTGCTGATGTCGAAGACGTGCTGATGCGTCAACCGAACCCGTGCGGATCCGCCACCCTCGGCCAGTAGTCCAGCGACCTCAGCCGATACGGCGTGCGCGCGAAGTCGCAGTTCATCGCGCCGGGCGTGGTGACGTAGAGCACCGCCTTGGCGATGGGTGCGAACTCCGCATGGAAGTGCTGCGTCGACTTCACCACGATCAGCGCCTTGTTCTCCAGCGTCAGGCCCAGGCCGGTGAACGCGTCCGTGCCGTAGGTCTGCGTGCGGATCGAGCAGAGCACGATGTGCACGCCGTTCGCCGCCTCCACGCGCACGCAGGTGCCGAGCCGCTCGCGCGTGCCGAGCGCGGACTGGGTGTGGTCCTCGACCACCGCGCGTACCACCACCCGCAGGTCCAGCGGATCGCCCGAGGCCGGTCCGCACTTGCCGCCGATCCTCAGATCGAGCTCCGCACCCACGCCCGCGTCGCGGCAGATGTGCACCGCACCCAGGTCCCACAGGCAGCCGACGATCACATTGCCGATGCCGCGCTGGATGATGCGGCGCAGGAGGAAAGTGCTGTCGCACGGCGCGCCGCCGCCGGGGTTGTCGGCGATGTCGGCCAGCACCACCGGGCCTTCGCCCAGCGCGAGCGCGCGATCGAGCGCGCCGTCGACGTCGACCAGCTCCGGTCCGATCGCCTCACGCAACGCCCAGAACTCCCGGCCCAGTTGCTCCGCGAGTGAGTGCGCCAGCGCTGGGTCGTTGTCGGTCACCACCCAGAGCTTTGCGCCCGCTTCCGGCACGTCGCCCCAGGGGAAGCCGTGGCCGAGCGATATCGACAGCACGCCGGGCTCGTGCTCCAGCGTCTGCATGCGCGCGACGAAGGACTGCATCGGCTCGCGCGTCGTGTGCCAGAGCCCGACCATCTGGCAGTCGAAGGTCGCCGTGACCGGCCGGACGCGGCCCGCCGCCGTGTCGACGAGGATCCGGAAGAGCTCGTGCCCGCGGGGCTCCGCGTCGATGTGCGGGTACTCCTTGAACGCCACGATCGCCGTCGCCGAGCGCTGCATCAGCGCCGTGAGATGGCAATGCAGATCGAGCTCCAGCCCGATCGCGACGTCCGGTCCGACGACCTCGCGGATGTGCGCCGCGAGATCGCCTTCGCAATCGTCGTAGCCTTCGGCGGCCATCGCGCCGTGCAGCAGCAGTTGCACCGCGTCCACCGGCATCGCCGCGCGCAGGTCGGCGAGGATCTCGTCGCGCAGCGCCTCGTAGACCTGCCGCACCGTGCGGCCCGACGGCTGCGCGATCGCGCACAGGCTCTCGGCGACCTCGTGACCGTCGGCCTCGATCAGCTCGCGCAGGAAGCGCATGAAGGCGCCGGTGCCTTCGGGATCGCGACGGCTGGCGTCGCCGTGGAAGATCCCGTATTCCTCGAAACCGCCGAGCCCCGTCGGCGCCGGCGCGAAGGTGTTGGTCTCGGTGGCGAGGTGGGCGATGAAGAACTTCATGGGGCGTTCCGTGCGCAGGGGCTCAGTAGTTGAGGTTGAGGGCCATCAGCTGCCCGACCACACCGATCCAGACGATGCCCGCCAGCGCGAGCGCCACCAGCACGCCCCAGACGCGCGTCAGGCGCGTCGCATCGACGCGGAACAGCTTCCATGCAACCCACACGCCGACGATCGCCGCCGCCAGCGCGAACACGCCGCTCAGCTGCATCAGGCCGAAGAGCCAGTCGTTGCCGCCGTTGTAGAGGGCCAGGTCGGTGCTGAGCACCGGCATGATCAGCACGATCCAGGCCGTCACGTAGACCAGGTCCACGGCAACGGCGATGCGTTGCCAGCGGCGCAACTTCAGCAGCGCGGGCGACGCGCCGCTCGTGGCGCGGTCCGCGCGTCGCAACAGCGCGCCCAGCGGCCACGCGATCAGCGCGCTCGACAGCACGAGCAGCGACAGCCCCAGGATGCTCAGCGTCAACGGCGCCGAGCGCAGGAAGGGCGCTTCTTGCAGCACGGAGACCGGGTTCTCGCTGTCGATCACGGTCTTCACGCCGTCGACGTCGGCCAGCGCGAGCTCCTGCAGGCCGCCCTGCTTGCGCCACAGCTGCGGCGCGACCTCGCGGAAGGTGGCCATCTCGCCGGTCGGGCCGGAGGGCGCGAGGATGGTGCCGTCGGGATTGGCGGCGATCACCGTCTGGTTCATCAGGTACAGCGCGCTGAGGAAGCCGTGCTCGACGCGCCGTGAGGTCTGGTAACGCCCCGCGATCAGCTGCGCGTCCTTGGGCGCGGAAGCCAGCGCCGGGGCGTCGACGACGGGCTTGCCGGGGAAGTAGCGATCGAGGAAGCCCTCCATGAGCGCCTTGCGCGCAAGGTAGACCGCCGAGTCCTTCCCCCGGCTGTTGAAGGACACGAAGATCCCGACGCCTTCGTCCGGCAGCAGGCTCAGGTCGGAATGGAACACGATGGTGTCGCCGCCATGGCCGAGCAGCGTGCGGCCGTTGCGGAACTCCCGGAAGAAGCCGTGCGCCATCACGTTGAAGCCGGGCCGCGCCTGCGCGGACGGGCTGTGCATCAGCGCGGTGGTGGCAGGGCTCAGGATCTCCACGCCGTCGAGCTTGCCCTGCTGCAGGTGGGCGAGCATGAAGCGCGCCATGTCCGCCGCGGTCGCGCTGCCGCTGCCCGCGGGCGCGGTGACGACGAGCTCGAACGGCGAGGGCGCCGGATCGCTCGCCTGGCGGTAGCCCTTGGCGATGAAGGGCGCGAACTTCGCCGGCAGCGGCTGCGCCGTCGTCGAATGCTGCATGCCCAGCGGCTGGAAGATGTGGCGGTCGACGTAGGTGTCGAAGGGCTCGCCGGAGACGCGCTGCACGATGTAGCCGGCCAGCGCGACGCCGTAGTTGGAGTAACCCGGCGCCTGCCCCGGCGCGAACAGCATCGGGCGCGGATGCTGCTTGAGGTAGTCCTCGTTGGACGGCGCGAGCTTCGGGTCGTAGGCGAGCAGGTCCTTCAGGCCTTCCTCGAAACCTGCGGTGTGGTTCATCAGATGCCGCAGCGTGACCGGCTTGCCGAAGGTCTGCGGGATCTTGAAGTCGAGGTAGTCGTTGACGTCGCGATCGAGATTCAGCTTGCCTGCCTGGACCTGTTGCATCACCGCCGTCCAGGTGAACAGCTTGGACGTCGAGCCGGGTCGGACCATCGAGGTCTCCGCGCTCATCGGCACCTTGGCCTTCACGTCGGCGTAGCCGTAGCCCTTCTGGAACAGGACCTGGCCGTCCTTCACCACGGACACGACGGCGCCGGCGATGTCGCCCGCCTCCAGCGAGTAGGCGACGCGACCGTCCAGCCAGGCTTCGAGGTCGGCGGCGGTCAGAGCGACGGCGGCGCGAGGCGCCGAGGCTGATGGCGCGGGCGGCTCCGGCGTGGCAGCGACCTTGGGCGCGAGCGGCTTTTCGGGCGGGATCGCCGCAGGCTGCCCGCTGGGCTGCGAATGAGACAGCGACGCCGCAGACATTGCCAGCGCCAAGGTCACCAAGCCGGCGAGTCCGGCTCTCTTCATCGAGTTCATCGAGCATCCTTCAAGCGAAACAGGCGCGCCTTGTGGGCGCGCCTCGACTCCATCCCGGGAGCCTCGGGTTCAGAAGTTCTGGTTGAAACTCATCAGGTGGTGCGCCCCGCCGATCACGATGAGGACCGCGAAGGCCAGCACCCAGATCACGGCCAGCGCCTTTGCCGCCTTGCCGACGGCTGCGCCGCCCTTGAAGGCGAGCCGCGCCTGCCACAGCGACACGAGCAGTCCGCCGATGAACGCGACCAGGGTCAGGACTTGCGCGAGGGGCAGGACGACGCTCAGATCGCCGTCGCCTTCGAGGCGGGTGAACACCAGGGTCCACAACGCCACCGCGAGCAGCACCAGCACGCTGGCGACACGCACCGCCAGCAGCGGCCGGCCTGGCGCCACGACACCGTGCTTGCGACGCAGCACTGCAGCGACCGGCCACAGCAGCGCCGTGAGCAGCATCGTCACCAGCGAGAGCCCGGCCAGCAGCAGCGCGAGGCCGCCCGACAGCGCCGGGACCGGTTCGAAGACGAAGGCGAAGACGTAGGGCTCCAGGCCCCATCGAACGACGCGGCCGTTCTCGACGATGGCCTGCAGTCGGCGCTTGCCGTGCTCCTCTTCCCACAGATACGGCTTCACTTCGCGGAACACGCTGCGCGTGCCGGCCAGCTCCAGCGCGACGCGGCCGTCGTCCAGCGCCTGCACCTTCAGCGGGCTGAGCAGCGGCAGCAGCGAGAAGAAGGTCGAGTCCTCCCGCCGCGTGCTCTGGTACGAGCCGGCCAGCTGCTGTGCATGTTGCTTCGCGGTCGCGTCGTCGACCTGGCGCGGCGTCGCGGTGCGGGCGTCCGGCAGGTAGCGGTCGGCGAAGGATTCCAGCACCGTGTCCCGCAGCCACTTGCCCTGGCCGTCCTTGCCCGGCGAGTTGACCGAGATGTAGAGCCCGATGCCGTCGTCCACGAACAGCAGCAGGTCAGTGTGGAAGAGGATGGTGTCGCCGCCGTGGCCGACCACGCGGTGGCCGTTGATGTCGTGCTGGTAGAAGCCCAGTCCGATGCCGAGCAGGTCCGGCATCGGCTTCGTGAGCTGGCCGTGCATCTGCTTCACGGTCTCCGGCTTGAGGAGGCGCGACTCGCCGAGCTGCCCCTGCTGCAGGAAGGCCTGCATGAAGCGCCCCATGTCCGCACCCGTCGCCGACAGGCTGCCGGCGGGCGCCAGGCTGACGATCTCGAAGCCCTTGCCGGGGTCGCCCTGCTTCTCATAGCCCTGCGACATCAGCGGCGCCAGTGCCGGCGGCAGCGGCTGGCGGAAGGTCGCATGCCGCATGCCCAGCGGCGTGAAGATCTTCTGCTCGACGTAGTCGTCGAAGGGCAGGCCGCTGACGCGCTGCACGATGTAGCCGGCCAGCGCCGTGGCGTAGTTCGAATACCCCGGCCGCGCGCCCGGCTCGTAGAGCGCGGGCGGGATGTAGTCCTTCAGCACCTTCGCCAGATCGGGCGACTTGCCCGTGTAGGTGATCAGGTCGCGTGCCGTCTCCTCGAACCCGGTCGTGTGCGTGAGCACGTGGCGCAACGTCATCGGCTTGCCGTTGAACTGCGGGATCTTGAAGTCGAGGTACTGGTTGAGGTCGGCGTCCAGGTTGAGCTTGCCCTGCTCGACCAGCTGCATCACCGCCGTCCACGTGAACAGCTTGGACACGGAGCCGGGGCGGAACAGCGTGCGCTCCGCATCGACCGGGACGCGCCGGTCCCAGTCGGCGTAGCCGTAGCCCTTCTGGATCAGCGGCTGGCCGTCCTTGACGATGACGACGACGGCGCCCGGCACCTGCGCCATCTTCAGCGCGGCGGGCATCAGGCCATCGAGCCAGGCTTGCGTGTCGGCCAGCGTCATCGGCCGGGCGACCTCCTTCGCGGTGGCGGTGGCGGGCGATGTGGCGGCAGACGCGGCCGAAGCCGGCGCGGTCGCGGTGAGCGGCGCGATCGGCGGGGACTGGGGGCTGGTCGACGGCGACTGGGCCGATGCCATCGGCATCGTCGCGCCGAACGCGGCCAGCATCAGGGCGCCTAGGCGCAGGGTCAGTGGCTTCATGGATCGACGTTCAGAAGTTGTAGGTGACCGAGGCGCCGATCGTGCGCGGCTGCGCCGGCGTCGCGCGCAGCGGGCCGCCGAAGGCGGTGAGCGCCGTGTCGGCGCCGAGGATCGCGCGCTTGTCGGTCAGGTTGCGGACGAAGGCCGACAGCTGCCAGGCGCCGAAGTCCATGCCCCATTGCGCGTCGACCAGCGTGTAGGCCGGCATCACGAAGTTGGGGATGGAGGTGGTGTCGCTGTCGTAGCCCGCGTTGCGTTTGCCGACGCGACGTACCTGCAGGCTGGCGTAGGACGGCTTGCCGGCCAGCGCGAAGTTGTAGCGCGCGCCCAGGGACACGGACAGCTTCGCCGAGTTCGGCAGCTTCGCGCCGGAGGGGCCGAGGGCCGGCGCGTCTTCCTTCAGCTTGCCGTCGGTCCAGGCCAGGCTGCCCTCCAGGCGCCAGTCGTCGTTGATCGCATAACGCGACGCCAGTTCCAGGCCCTTGACCTCGGCCTTGCCGGCATTGCCCATCACCGTCGTCGCACCGAAGGCGAGCGGCTGCTGCAGCTTGCTCCAGCGGATGTCGAAGAGCGCGACTTCCAGCGACAGGCGTCGGTCCAGCAGGTCGGCCTTGTAGCCGGCCTCGTAGCTCCAGAGCGTGTCGGCCTCGAAGGAGGTCGGCGCGCCGGGGATGACCTGGCCGTTCTCGTCGATGGCCTGCGGGTTGGGACCGCCGGGACGGTAGCCGCTGGCGGCGCGGACGTACACGCTGCTCTGCTTGTCGAGCGAATAACGACCCGTCAGCAGGTAGGTGTTCGACCGGTCCTTGGACGTGGCCGGCTCCGGGAAGTCCGGGACCTCGTTGGTGAAGGTCTCGTACGCCTGCTTGTTGCGCGCCACGCGGGCGCCCAGCGTGAAAGACAGCGCCGAAGTCGGATTCCAGGTCACGTCGCCGTAGACGGCGTTCTCCTCGTAGCTCGCGGGCTGGCCCACGCGCACGAGCTCCATGTCCGCGTCGGCGCCGGTGGGGCGGCCCCACAGGCGCTGGTTGTAGTTGTTGCGTTCCTTGTTGTGATACAGGCCGATCAGCCATTCGACGGTGCCGCGCGCCGAGGTCAGACGCAGCTCCTGCGTCTCCTTGCGCAGCTTGGTGCGGTTGTCCAGCTGCACGAAGTCGAAGGCGCCGCCGCCCAGGATCTCGGTGGCGTCCAGCAGCGTGTCGCCGTTGAAGCGCTGGCTCGACACGATGGCGTTCAGGCGCGCCCAGCCGAAGTCGTAGTCGACGTCCGCCGAGAGCAGTCGCGTGCGGATGCTGTAGGGCTCGGCGATCGACAGGTCGTGCGTCAGGTCGCCGTGGATAGGCTTGCCCGTCGCGACGTCGTACTGGACCACGCCGGTGCCGTCGCGCTCGATCTTCTGGTCGACCGCGGAGAGGCGGACCTTCATCTTCGACATCGGCTCCAGCAGCAGCGAGATCCGTCCGCCGCGCGTGTCGCCGTCGTTGACATGCTTGCCCGGCGCCAGGCCGGAGGCCTTGATGTAACCGCCGTCATGGTCGTTGAAGGCGGCCACGCGCAGGGCGGCGACGCCGGCGCTCAGCGGCACGTTCACCACCGCGTTCTCCGTGTGGCCGAGCGCGCCGCCCTTGATGCCGCGCACGCCCAGGCCGACCTTGCCGGAGAACTCCAAGGTGTCGGGTTCGTTGGTGACGTACTTGAGCAGGCCGCCCATCGCGCCCGCGCCGTAGAGCGTGCCCTGCGGGCCGCGCAGCAGCTCGATGTGATGCAGGTCCAGCAGCGACATGTCGAGTGCGGCCACCGCCGCGCCGCCGAAGGCGGTGCTGGAGCCGTAGGCCACCTCGTCGACATAGGTGCCGACCGTCGCCGTGCCCGCGCTGCCCACGTTGATGCCGCGGATGCTGACCTGGCCGCGGCCCGGGCCGCCGTCGCTGCTGACGTCCACGCCGGGCAGGTTGCCGACGTAGTCCACCAGCGAGCCGGCGCCCGAACGCTCCAGG
>NZ_DASVNZ010000122.1:0-2026 GCF_036486225.1 Roseateles sp.
AGGATCTCGGAATCCAGGTCGACGAGATCGCCGAGCGCGTCGAGGCGCCTCTGCGGCCGATGGACGGGGTGCTGGCCCGCTATCCCGGCGTGCTCGGCACCGTGCTCCAGGGCGACGGCGGGGTGCTGCTGGTGCTCGACCTCGCGGAGCTGGCGGCATGAGCGTGCGGCTCGAGGGCGACGTCATCTTCCTGGAAGGCCAGTGCCACGTGGAACAGGCCGAGCAGCTGCTGCTCCGCCTGCAAGAGGATCCGTCGCGCCGCGTCGAGCTGTCCGGATGTCGACATCTGCACAGCGCGGTCGCTCAGGTCCTGCTAAGCCATCCCGTTCAGGTTTGCGGCGATCCGGCCGATCCCTTCCTGCGCCAGTTCGTGGCCCCCTGTTTCGCAACCCCGGAAATATCGACGTGACGACCAGACGACCGTTCTCGCAGCTTAGCGACGCTCTTCCGCGCACCGCGCCTTTGGGAGCCGAATGATGACGACCACCGTGATGATCGTCGACGACAGCAAACTCGCGCGCATCGTCGTCGGAAAGGCCGTGGCCGCGCTGCAGCCGGACTGGGAGCGCCTGGAAGCCGGCTCTGCCGATGACGCTCTGAAGCTGCTGGAGGAACGCGCCGTCGATGTCGTGGTCCTCGACTACAACATGCCGGGCCGCAGCGGCCTGGACCTGGCTGAAGAGCTGCGCGCGCGCTTCCCGAGGATGCCGATCGCGTTGGCCACCGCCAACGTGCAGGATGAGATCATCGCTCGCGCGCGCGCCGCGCAGGTGACTTTCGTCCCCAAGCCCGTGAACGAGGACGCGCTACGCGGCTTCTTCTCCGGCGCGGCGCTGCAGCTGCGCGCAGCCGGAGCCTGACCATGGCCAGCGTCGACCTCAGCGAACTTGAGCACGACGCGCTCACGGAGCTCGTGAACATCGGTGTCAGCCGCGCGGCCGCCAGTCTGCGCAGCATGGTCGGGCGGCAGGTGATGCTCTCGGTGCCATCGGTGGAGGTGGTCGACCGCGCCGCCGCGGCCGCCCTGATCCGCGAGCGGGAGACGGGGCCGCTCGTCGCTGTGCGCCAGGACTTCAGCGGCGCCTTCAACGGCCAGGCCCTGCTGATCTTCCCGGAGCAGAACAGCCTGGAACTGGTCCGCAGCGTCACCGGCGACGAGCTGAGCGCCGAGGACCTGCTGGACATCGAGCCTGAGGCGTTGGCCGAGACCGGCAACATCGTGCTCAACAGCTGCCTGGCGACCATGGCCAACATGCTGGAGCGGCCCTTGAAGATGTCGCTCCCGGAGGTCATCCGCGGGGAGAGCGCGCGGTTCTTCGAATTGGGCGCGGACAACAGCGAGGAGGGCGTCGTGCTGTTCCTCTACATCAACTTCTCCATCAGCGACCGCGACATCCGTGGCTATATCGCCATGCTCATGGACCTGCCATCGCTCGGCGCGTTGCAGTCGCTCATCGGCGAGTTCATCAAGCGGGTCATGGGCGATGACGCCTGACCTCCCGGCCCTGGGCGACGCTTCCGGCCGGATTCGCTCGGTGGATTTGCGCGAGGCGGTCGGCGCATGGGTGTGGGACATTCGCGCCAAGCGGCTCTACGCCGACGCCCGCTTCGCGAACCTCTGCGGCCTCGACGCCGCCGCCGCGCAGGCGGGCCTGCCGACCAAGGCCTTCGTCGCGGGCGTGGTTCCCGACGACCAGATGCGCGTGCGTATCGCCCTGGCCGGCGTCCTGCACGGCTCGGAGACCTTCTCGCGGGAGTATCGGGTCCGCGGCGCCGACGGGATGGTGCGTTGGGTCAGCGCGCGTGGCCGCGCCGAACGCGACGAGACGGACGAGCCAAGCGAGTTCACCGGGCTGCTGGTCGACATCACGGACCAGAAGCGCGTGGAGGAACAACTCCGCATCGCGCAGACCGCGGGCGGCATCGGCTCGTTCGAGCATACCGATGGCTACGGCACCGCGGAGGTCTCCGAGCAGTTCTGCCGGCTGCTTGGCCTGCAGGCCACGGATGCGCTGCCCGTTCGCAC